>CAZTXD010000004.1:46547-57876 GCA_964617995.1 uncultured Acidimicrobiaceae bacterium | reverse complement strand
AGGGGTGGTTCCGAGCCCACGGTTCACTCCAGCGTCGGCGGTCCTCAGCTACGACTCGCGACTGACCTCCGATTTCCGGTTACTACATCCGGAAGACACCGAACTGAGCCGTCCCCTCTACCGGCCCGGAGTGGATCGCCGACAGCGCGATCCCGAGCACGGCTCGGGTGTCGCGGGGGTCGATAAGGCCGTCGTCCCTCACCAGGGACGTCGAGAAGTACGCCTGCTCCTCGTGCTCGATCTGTGCCTCGATCAGGGCAGTGCGCTGGGCGTCGGCTTCCTCGTCGAACTCGACTCCGCGGGCCCCGGCCGCCGCTCGGGAGATGATCGACATGACCCCGGCGAGCTGCTTGGGGCCCATCACTGCCACCTTGTGGGTGGGATAGCCGAACACGAACCGGGGATCGAAACTGCGGCCCGACATCCCGTAGTTGCCCGCTCCGTAGGAGACCCCGGTCATCAACGAGATATGGGGCACCGCGGAGTTGGCGACGGCGTTGACCATCTTGGCGCCGTCCTTGATGATTCCCCGCTGCTCGTAGTCGCGACCGACCATGTAGCCGGTGGTGTTGTGGCTGAAGATGATCGGAAGGTCGTAGCGGTTGCATAGCTGGATGAACTCGGTGGCTTTGTGCGCCTCCTCGGAGAAGATCACCCCCTGCTGGTTGGCGATCACACCGACGGGGAAGCCATGTATCGACCCCCATCCGGTGAGGATCGACGCTCCGTAGAGGGCCTTGTACTCCTCTAACCGGGAGCCGTCCATGACCCGCGCCAGGATCTCACGCTGGTCGAACGGAACCCGCAAATCGGGTGGTATCACACCCAGGATCTCGTCGGGGTCGTAGACGGGTTCATCGGCGGGCCCGGTAGGCCCGTAACCGAGCTTGCGCCAGTTGAGGTGGGCGACGATCTCCCGTCCCATCCGGATCGCCTCGTGCTCGTCGCGGGCGAAGTAGTCCGACAGGCCCGACACCTTCGAATGCATCTCTGCACCCCCGAGCTCCTCGTCGGTGGACTCCTCACCGGTGGCCATCTTGACCAACGGCGGGCCGCCCAGGAAGACCTTGGCGCGCCGGTCGACCATGACGGAGTAGTCGCACATGCCGGGGACGTAGGCGCCGCCGGCGGTCGAGTTCCCGAAGACGAGAGCGATGGTGGGGATTCCCGCCGCCGACATCTGCGTGAGGTTGCGGAACCACTTGCCTCCGGTGAGGAACACCTCGGCTTGATCGGGGAGGTCGGCCCCACCCGACTCGACGAGGTTGATCAGGGGAAGGCGATTCTGGCGGGCGATGTCCTGGGCGCGGAGGCTCTTGCGAAGCGAATAGCGATTGGAGGAACCCGCCTGGGAGGTGGGGTCGTGGGCGGAGATGACGCATTCGACTCCGCTGACCACGCCGATGCCCGTCACCCCGTTGGCACCGAGGGGCTTGTCGGTGCCCCATGCCGCCAGCGTCGACAACTCCAGGAAGGGGGTGTCCGGGTCGAGGAGCAGCTCGATTCGCTCCCTGGCCAGGAGCTTGCCACGGCGGCGATGACGCTCGATGTAAGTCTCACCACCGCCCTGGCGGGCCTCCTCGAGGAGCTTCTCGAACTCCTCCAGCCGGGCCAGCATCGCTGCCCGGTTGGACCGGTACTCATCGGAACGTGGGTCGACGCGGCTGGCTATGACCTGCATCTGGCGATGAGGGTAGTGGCCCACCGGCTAGGTTCCTGCTGATGCAGGACATTCTCCAACGTCTCCGGCCCCTAGTCGGCACCGAGATCGGGGTGAGCGACTGGCTCACCGTCGACCAGGAGCGAATCGACGCCTTCGCCGACGCCACCGACGACCATCAATGGATCCACGTAGACCCCCAACGGGCCGCGCGGGGTCCGTTCGGAACCACCATCGCCCACGGCTTCCTGACGTTGTCGCTGACGGTGGCCCTCACCGCCGAGGTGGAGCTCGACGTCGGCCAGCCCGCAATGGGGATCAACTACGGCCTCGACCGGGTGCGATTCCCCGCTCCGGTGCCCTCGGGGAGTCGAATCCGGGCCCGGGTCGTCCTGACATCGGTGGACGAGGCGGGGGGCGGTCTCCAGGTGAAGCGCACGGTCACCATCGAACGGGAAGGCGAGGAGCGTCCCGTCATGGTCGCCGAGACCCTGTCGCGCTACCTCTACTAGGACCTGCGTCTCCAGGCTCTCTATTCGAGCGCTTCGTCAGCTTCGGCGTCCACGAGGCCCAGCCGGCGGGCGAAGGCCATCACGTATTCCTGGTCGCCTTCTGGGAGGCCTGATCGGCGGACAGTGGACAAGGTCGATTCGACCTCCTCCTGCAGCGCGGCCACCCGCCCATCCCGACCGGCGGCGTCGACCACGGTCATGAGGCTGGCCAGGGTCTCGACGAGGGCATGGAGGACGGGGGGCTGATCGGTGGCGTTGAGGCGAATCTCCCGGAAGGCCGAGTGGACGTAGTCGGACAGGGACAGGGCCCGGGGCATGTAGACACGTCGCCCGTCGTCTCCGATCACCACCCTTTCCGGCAGGTCCCGCAGCAGGAGCGCCTGTATCGGGCCGCTGAGATGGTGGACGACGTCGGATCCCGTGGTCGGATCGTTCAACGACGGTGACAGGGCCCTCAGCGCGATATCGACGAGCTGGCGAATGCCGTAGGCGGGGTCGGTGGCGATGCTGCGGGTCCTTGCCACGGTGATGGCGGAGGAGATCGCGTTCGCCACCGACTCGTCCACCTCGGGCCAGGTGCGGGCGGCGATCTCCCGTCGGGTTATGAAATCACCCACCCGCAGGTCGATCCTCACGACCGTCTCCCCCGGCAGCGCCGCCAGCAACGCGTCCACGTCGATCCGTGCAACCCAGCCGGTCCGCTCCACCTCCACCGCCGTCCCGGCTTCGGTCGTAGGCATCGACCCGACCGATTCGCCGGCAGGCTCTCTTTGGGGCAAGGCATCGATCGCCGCCTCGGTGGCGTCCGCCAGCCGGCGAATGACGGTGTCGATTCGCATCGTGCGCATGGTGCGATCGATGAAGTAGACGATGAACAGCAACGAGGTCACCCCCAGGGCTACGGCCAGGGTGACCGAGAAGTCGTGGCTCGAGAACGGGATCTCCTCGGTGCCGTGCACGTCGGAGAGGATGAGCAGGGCGTAAACGAAGGTGCCGACGCTGACGCCGATCGTCACCTGCTGGTAGCGGTCCCGGAGCAGGCCCTGGGTGACCCGGGGCGACAGCTGGCTGGTGGCGAGCTGAACCACCACGGCCGTCATGGAGAAGACGATGCCGGCGACGGTGATGGTGGCCGTGGCGACCGTGGTCAGAATCGCCCGGGTCGAGTCGACGGTGGTGGGGAGGAGCCAGGTGGCGTCGAACGGAAGGAACTCGTCCACCCGCCGGGCGAACCATGCCAACGCCCCGAGCCCGGCGATGAGAGCCGCCGGGAGGGCGAAGAGACTGTCGCGGACCCTCTCATAGATCGAGCTGATCACCGTCGCGAGCCTAGGAGGATGCCGAACGGCAGGGAGGCCGGCCCTCAGGGAGCGAGGCTGCGTCCCCCCCCGATCACGAAAACATGGCCGGTGACATAGCCGGGGCGTATCAGCCACGCCACCAGGTCGGCCACCTCGCCGGGCTCACCCATTCGTCCCAGGGGGATGTTGTCGACCATCTCCTGGCGGATGTCAGCGGGGATGGCCATGGCCATCTCCGTGGCGATCAGGCCGGGAGCGAGGGCATTGACTCGTACATCGGGGGCCAGCTCGAGGGCGAGGGCGCGGGTGAAACCGACCACCCCTCCTTTGGACATGGCGTAGTTGAACTGGCCGAAGTTTCCCAGGTAGGCCCGCGACGCCAGGTTGACGATCGAGCTGCCGGCAACCAATCGGGGTGCGAGCGTCACGGTGAGGCGGTACGCGGCGCCCAGGTTGACGTCGAGGACGGAGGCGACATCGGCGCGGGTCAGGTTCACGAGCCGGGCATCGCGGGTGATGCCGGCGTTGTTCACGAGGGCGACCAGCGGGGCGTCCAGCCCGTCGACCGTGTCGGCGACGGCTGCTATTCCCGCCGGGTCGGTCAGATCGACCTGAACCGGCTCGAAGGTGGTGTCGGCGAGGCCGTCGGCCAGGTCTACCCCCACGACGGTGAAGCCATCTGTCTGAAGCCGCTCTCCGATCGCCCGACCGATCCCCCGTGCCGCCCCGGTGACGACGGCGATCACGGCAATGCCTTGCCGAGATGGGAGGGGTCGAGGCGGACGATCTCGCCAGTGGGGCCGGTGGGATCGGTCAGGTGAGCCACCCAGCGGGCGGTGACCGCCGGGTCGGTGCCTTCGCTCACCGCCACGACGTTGACCACCGTCCCCTTGCGGCTCAGTTCGATGGCAGCGGTGCGAGCTCCCGACAGGAGACCGGTCGCCACCATCGCCGCCGGTGCGCCCCGGCGTCCCAGCAGGTCGTCGGAGTGGACCACGTAGACCACCGGTGCCTCGGCCCGGGCGGCCTCCTGGGTGATGGTGAAGGCCCGGAGCAGGGCCTCGCGCGCCCCCTCCCAGTCGGTCACCCGCTCCGTCGCCTCGAACACGACGCCTTCCGGCGGCAGGTCGGCCCTTCCCAGGTGGTCGGTCAGCGCCGGGGAGGCGACGATTCGCATGCCGCTCACGATACGTGCACCGCCCCGTCGCCCACCAGGAGGTCGATCTCGTCGGGAGACGCTCCCAGCTCGGCAAGGATCTGGCGACTGTGCTCCCCGAGCGATGGGGGACCCGCCTCCGCCCTCGCCGGGGAGCCATCGATCCGCAAGGGGGAGCCGACCATCCGGGTGGGCCGGGCGGAAGGATGGTCGACCTCCACGATCATCTCGTTGTGGAGGATTTGAGGATCGGTCTCGACGGCGGCGAAGTCGAGGAGCCGTCCCACCGGGAGGCCAACGGCTCCGAGCCTGACCACCCAGTGCTCGGTGGTTTCCAGCCGGAACGCGCTGGTGAGCTCATCGACGAGGGCGGGACGTCCGACCATGCGGTCCTCGTTGGTGGGGTAGGCCTCTAGCAGGTCGGGCCTGCCCAGCTCGCCGCACAGCAACTCGAAGTGACGGTCGGACACGATAGCCAGCGCGAGGTGACCGTCAGAGGTGTCGAAGACCTGGTTGGGAGCGAGAAAGGGGGAGGCGGTTCCCGTCCTCTCCGGCTGGGTTCCCCCGGCGAAGTAGAGGGCCCACCATCCGGACTGAACCGCCAACAGCCCATCGCGGAGGCTCACATCGACTCGGTGGCCCCGGCCGGTGCGGGCCCGTTCCACCAGGGCGGCACAGATGGTGAGCGCGACGTTGGTGGCGGCGACATAATCGCCGATGGTCGTGGCCGTCTTCTGGGGCGGGTCCCCGGGTCGTCCCGTCACCGAGATCATCCCGGACTCGGCCTGGAAGACGACGTCGATGCCGGTCCTGTCGGCGTATGGCCCCTCGGGGCCGAACGCCGACACCACGGCGTAGACGGCTCCCGGGTTGATCTCGTGCACGGAGGTCTCGCCGAGTCCCATTCTCTCCATGGCGCCGCCGCGCAGGTTGTTGACGACCACGTCGGCTTCTTCGACCAATCGCCGGATCCACGGGCCGACGCGGGGGTCCTTGGGATCCACCGACAACGATCGCTTGCCCCTGTTCATGGCCAGGAAGAAGGCTGATTCGCCGCCGACATGGGGTCCGAAGCCCCGCCCCAGATCGCCGGAGGGGGGCTCGACCTTGACCACATCCGCTCCCAGGTCGGCGAGCAGCATCCCGGCGTAGGGAGCGGCGATCAGGTTGCCGAACTCCACCACCCGGATCCCCGCCAGGAGATCCCCTGTCATGTC
This sequence comes from uncultured Acidimicrobiaceae bacterium, assembly GCA_964617995.1. Classification (GTDB taxonomy): domain Bacteria; phylum Actinomycetota; class Acidimicrobiia; order Spongiisociales; family ZC4RG35; genus CAZTXD01. The sequence goes on along the minus strand of CAZTXD010000004.1, from coordinate 52,030 downwards.
GTCTCGACGACAGCGGCGATTCCCTGACCCACCCCGATGCACATCGTGACCAGGCCGTAGCGGCCGCCGCGACGGCGCAGCTCATGCACGATGGTGGTGAGGATCTTTGCCCCCGATGCGCCCAGCGGGTGCCCCAGGGCGATGGCACCACCGTTGACGTTCACCCTCTCGGGGTCGAGCCCGAGCTCGCCGATGACAGCCAGGGCCTGAGCGGCGAATGCCTCGTTCAGCTCGACGAGGTCGAGGTCGTCGACATCGATTCCCGCCCGCTTCAGCGCCAGGATGGAGGCGGGGACGGGTCCGATTCCCATTATGTCGGGCTCCACCCCCGCCGCCGCCGACGACACGATCCGTGCCATCGGCTCCAGTCCGTGTCTCTCCAGACCGGTTCGGGTGGCGACCAGCACCGCCGCGGCCCCGTCGTTCAACGGCGATGAGTTGCCTGCGGTCACGGTGCCACCCTCACGGAAAACAGGTCGCAGCGCCGCCAGCGCATCGATCGACGTGTCCGGCCGCGGCCCTTCGTCGGACTCGACCGCGACGGTGGATCTGCGGCGGTGATCCACAGGCGCCTCCACAGCCACGATCTCATCGCGGAACCTTCCTCCCCGGGCGGCGGCAACCGCGCGCTCATGCGAGCGGAGGGCGAACTCGTCCTGTGGCTCACGTCCGATCTTCCACCTGTCTGCGACCTCCTCGGCGGTCTCACCCATGGCCAGGCACCCGTGCAGCCGGCGCATCGCCGGGTTCACGAGCCTCCAGCCCAGTGACGTGTCGGCCACCTCGGGGGCTCCGGTGGGGAACGGCCGGTCGGCCTTGGCGACGACGATCGGGGCCCGGCTCATCGACTCGGACCCGCCTGCCACCATCACGTCGCCCCATCCCGCCGCCAGAGCCTGGCCGGCCGAAAGCACGGCCTGGAGGCCGGACCCGCACAGGCGATTCACGGTCACTCCCGGCACCGAGTCGCCCAGGCCGGCCAGCAGAGCCGCCATCCTCCCCACGTTGCGGTTGTCCTCGCCCGCCTGATTGGCCGCCCCCCACACGACGTCGGAGACGGCTCCGGGGTCCAGTCCCGGGTTGCGCTCCATCAGGCCGCGGATGGCCATCGCTGCAAGGTCATCGGGGCGAACGTGCGCCAGGACACCTCCCAGCCGTCCGACTGGGGTCCGGCAAGCGTCGGCGATGTAGATCTCGCTCATGTCGCAATGTTGGCAGGGTCTCCGGCCGGGCGAGTCGGCGCGAACTGCTCAACCTGACCCCTCGGCGATCCGATAGCACCTGACGAGGTCAATGAGGTAAGGATGAATCTCTCCGGAACACTTTCAGATTGGACGGTGGCCGATCTTCTCAACATGCTCAACGTGACGAAGAAGACTGCCAGCCTTCACGTCCGCGGCGAGCGAACCGGGACGATCCACTTTCAGGAAGGCAGGGTGGTGGGTGCCGCGTTGGTGGGCGAGGCGGCGATCCAGAGCGATGATCCCCGAGTGGCCGTTGCCGACGCATTGCTGGTGCTGTCGGCCCTCGACAACGGAGCCTTCGAGTTGGGCCCGTTCGCCGGCCCTGAGGGCGAAGGCTGGGAGATAGAGAAGCTGCTGTCCGATCTCGAGCGGTTGGAGAGCCTCCAGAAGGATCTCATCGGCGCCGATCTCCAGAATGCCCAGGTGATGCTGCGCGAGGAGGTGGATCAGCCCGTGACGATCCAGACAGAGGACTGGTGGGCCCTGGCGTCGCTCGTGTCGGTGCTGTCGTTCAGCCAGCTCGAGGAGGTCTTCGGCCGGGGTCGGGCCATCCGGCTCCTGCATACGCTGTGGCGCATGGATCTCGTCGAGCAGTTCCAGGATGTGGAGCAACGGGAGCCGGAGCCGATCCTCGCCGAGCGGGAGCCGGAGCCGGCCGGTGAGGAACTGGTGCTCGAGTCCAAGCCCCAGCCTCAAACCGAACCCGAACCCGAACCCGATCCGGTGTCGAACGGCGGCAGCGACGATGCCTGGCTCGACGAGATCGCCGCTGCCGCCGCCGGAGACGACCCGGAAGGGCCCGAGTCGATCGAACGGCGTCGCGTGCTGGGGGTGTCGGCACCGGCCTCGACGGTGCTCACCGGCTCGGTTCTCGACGAGATGCGACGACTGCGGAGTCACCAGGGAGACTGAACCGGCGAGGATCCCAGGCCGGGTAACGTCGGTCGCATGGGATCCCCCGAGAGCCGGCTTCCCCTCGTCGTCGGCATCGCCGGTGGCTCGGGTTCCGGGAAGACCACCATCGCCAATGCCCTACTGGAGGCAGTTCCCGGGATGGCGATGATCCAGCATGACGCCTACTACCGGGATAGACGCGATCTCGAGTTCGAAGAGAGAGTAGAGCTCAACTACGACCATCCGGACTCGCTCGAGACCGAGCTGCTGATCGAACATCTGGACACACTGGCGGGAGGTGTTCCCATCCCGCGGCCCGTATACGACTTCGCCCTGCATCTCCGCTCCACCGATGTGGTACCGGTGGCGCCCGCCGATGTGATCTTGGTGGAGGGGATCCTCGTGTTGGCCGAGAAGGATCTCCGTCAACGCCTCGACCTGAAGATATACGTCGACACCGACCCTGATCTCCGCCTCGCTCGCCGGCTCGAACGCGACATCCGCGAGCGGGGTCGCTCGGTCTCCTCGGTTCTGAGGCAGTACTTCGAATCGGTGCGTCCGATGCACCTCGAGTTCGTGGAACCCTCGAAACGGTACGCCGACCTCATAATCCCCGAGGGCTATAACCCGAGGGCGGTCGCCACCGTCGTGGAGATGCTCAGGACCCGCCTGTCTGCCGTCCACACCTGACGTCCCCCGCATCAGCCGGCCGTCGGGGTGGGGACCTCGTCCCCATATACTCGCCTGGCATGTCGGGCGATACCACCACCCAGCATCCTTCGGTGGCCATCCTGGGTGCCGGAGCCATGGGAGAGGCGCTCCTGCGCGGTCTCCTCGCTGCCGGTTGGAAACCGGACGAGATCGGAGTGGCGGCACGGCGCCCCGAGCGGGCACGGGCAGTCGAGGAGGCGACCGGTTGCAAGGTGACCCTCGACCCGGTCGAGGCGTTGGCCGGTCGCCGGGTCGTGGTCGTGGCTACCAAACCCCGTGATGTCAGGCAACTACTCGAACAGACCGGGACCGTGATCAGCCCGCCGCAGGTGGTGGTGTCGGTGGCGGCGGGGGTCCCCCTGGCCGTCTACGAGGCCCGACTCGGCCGGGTCGCGGTGATAAGAGCCATGCCCAACACGCCGGCCCTGGTGGGCGAAGGCGTGACGGGCATTGCGGCGGGATCCCACGCCGGCGAAGAGGAGATGGCCGCGGCCACATCGATCCTCTCGGCGGTGGGGGAGGTACGGCGCCTGGACGAGTCGCTCATGGACGCCGTCACGGCCGTGTCCGGCACCGGGCCGGCCTACGTCTTCCTGCTGGCCGAGGCGTTGATCGAGGCGGCGGTCCGGGAGGGGCTCCCCCGCGACATCGCCGAGTCACTCGTCTACGGGACCGTTCGTGGTGCCGGGCATCTGCTGACCGACACGGGCCTCACCCCTGCCGAGCTCAGGGGTCAGGTTACGTCACCGGGCGGCACCACGGCGGCGGCCGTTCACGTGCTCGAGGAACGGGGTTTCCGGGCTCTGGTGGAAGACGCCGTCCGTGCGGCGGCCGAGCGTTCCCGCCAGCTCGGTGAGTCGGGGACGTGAGCGCATTCACCCGGGCGGTGGTGGCCGTGACGGGCGCCGCACCGGTTGAGAAGACCATTACCGGGACGAGAGCCGGTCGTGTGCTGGCAGGACGTTTCGTGGCGGGCGACACCCTGGCGGATGCGGTAGCCGCGGCGGAGGATCTCAACGGGGGTGGGTTGCTCGTGTCTCTCGACCTGTTGGGTGAGGAGGTGACCGACCGGGCGGGTGCACACACGGCTGCCGAGGAGTACCTCGAGTGCCTGGCCATGATCCCGAAGGCGGGATTGAAGGCGAACATCTCGGTGAAGCTGACACAGCTCGGGCTCGCCATCGACGAGGAACTGGCGGCAGAGGCGGTGGAGACGCTCTCGGTGGCGGCATCGAAGTCGCAGACCACGGTGACGATCGACATGGAGGACTCGCGCTACACACAGGCCACGACGGACATATACGCCGACGCTCAGGCGCGTCATCACAACCTCGGCCTCTGCTTGCAGGCGTGTCTCCGCCGCACGTCCGACGACCTCCAGCGGTTGCTACCGCTCGGTGGTCACATCCGGCTGTGCAAGGGTGCCTACGTGGAGCCGCCGGAGATCGCCTTCCAGTCGGACGACGACATCGACGCCGCCTTCGCCCGTCTCCTTACTGTGTTGATGGAGAACGATGGAGTGCGCCCGGCCATCGCAACTCACGACCCGAAGTTGATCGACCTGACGTTGTCACTCGCCCGTCGACGCCGGAGCGGGTTCGAGTTCCAGATGCTCTACGGCGTGCGCCAGGACGAGCAGGAGAGGCTGATCGGTCTCGGACACGATCTGCGTGTCTACCTTCCGTTCGGTTCGGCCTGGTATCCCTACCTGACCCGCCGGCTGGCCGAGCGCCCGGCCAACGCCTGGTTCTTCCTCCGGTCGCTGATAGGGCGATGAGCAGCGTCATCTGCCGCCCCCTAAGCTCTCCCCGTACGACCTAGCAGGAGTCAGAATGTTCAAGAGGATCTGGGGCTACATCAAGCAGCTCTTTCGGGGGGCCGCCGAAGCGGCGATGGACCCCGCGGTGGAGGTGGAACAGGCCATCAGCGAGGCCCGGGCCGCTGATCAGCGCCTCCGCAACCAGGCCGCCAAGGTGATCGCGCACCGCACCCAGCTCGAGTCACGGATAGAACGGGCCGCCTCCGACCTGGGCGAGGCCCGCGAGACGGCCAAGCAGGCCTTGATGAGAGCCGATGAGGCCAAGAACCACGGTGATGCCTCCGGCGTCGAGAAATGGACCCGGGCGGCCCAGTCGCTCGCCCTCAAGATCCAGGCTGCCGAGTCCAACGTTACGGGTCTGAAGGAGCAGTACGAGGTCGCTCTCCAGCAGTCCGAAGATGCCAAGGCCGCTGTTCAGCAGAACGCCATGCGTGTGCAGGAGCTGGCAGCGAAGCGCATGCAACTCCTCGGTCAGCTGGAGCAGGCCAAGATGCAGGAGGCCGTCAACTCGGCGATGGAGTCGATGACCGCTTCCATGGAAGCGGAGGTGCCTTCCCTCAGCCGGGTCGAGGAGAAGATCGAGGGCCGCCTCGCCAACGCCAAGGCCCACAGCGAACTGCGCGGCGTGACGCCCGAGGGGGCGGAACAGGAGCTGAAGGAGGCCGTGTCCCTGGCCCAGGCGGACGCCAAGCTGGAGGAGCTCCGCAAGGAACTGGGCCTGACCGAGTAACCACCCCCCGGAATCCCGTTTTCGCGCCACCAAATCGCGCCATACCGCGCAATTCACTGGCGCCAACCCGATTTGGGGTCGGGCC
>CAZTXD010000004.1:0-46537 GCA_964617995.1 uncultured Acidimicrobiaceae bacterium | reverse complement strand
CCCCTCACCCGCTTTTGCGCCCTTCGAAGGCGCGCTATCGCGCGCATTCGATGCGCGAAAACGGGTTGTGGAGTCGGCGATGGAGGTGGTGGCCTAGACTCCCCGGCCAATGGCCCTGACCGAGGAACGCGTCGATACCGACGACCGAGAGCCCCGTCGGTTGCCCACCGCGGCGACCGTCCTCGAAAGCCTCGGGATCATCTCTGCTCTCGGCACCCTCTTCCTATGGTGGGTGGGGAGCCTTCCAGCTCATCCCGTCTTCGAGGTCGGTCGGGTCGTGTTCGGGAACGTCCCCAGTTCAGTGGTCGCCGTCTTCTACGTGGCCGTAGCCGCGGGATTGTGGCTGACGTTCCATCTATTCGCCATGCGCGCCCGGAACTGGCAGCGGGGGACCAGCGACCGGCGCACCGGGCGCTGGGCTGATCGTCTTCGCCACCTGGACGCGGGCCTGCGGATGAAGACGCTCCTGCGCGATCGCAGCGCCGGACTCATGCACGCCATGGTGTATTACGGGTTCCTGGTTCTCTTCGCCGGCACCGTCACCCTCGAGATCGACCACATCCTCCCGGCGGGCCTCAAGTTCCTCCACGGTTCCTTCTACCAGGGGTACTCGGCGGTGCTCGACCTGGCCGGTGTGGTCTTCCTCGGGGGACTCGCCTGGGCCTTCACCCGGCGTTACCTGCAGCGACCCTGGCGCATCCGCTCCAAGACCAAGCCCGAGGACGCCTGGATACTCTTCACCCTCGCCGCCATCGGCGTCACCGGGTTCACGACTGAAGCGGCCCGGATCGCCTTGGTCGGCCAACCCTCATTCGAGATCTTCTCCTTCGTCGGATACCCCCTCTCGTACCTGGTGCCGACGGACATCGCTGGCGTCGTGCATCAGACGTCGTGGGTCCTGCACGCCGCAACCTTCGTGGCATTCCTGATCGTCCTGCCCACCACCAAATTGCGACACATGGTCACCTCCCCGGCCAACCTGTTCCTCGCCCCCCACGACCGCCCCAAGGGGGCCATGCGGGAGATGCCGAACCTGATGGAGGTCGAAGACATCGACACGATCGGGGCGTCGGTGGTGGAGGACCTCACGTGGAAGCAGATCTTCGACACCGACGCCTGCACCATCTGCGGCCGTTGCACGTCGGTGTGCCCGGCGAGCATAACCGGCAAGCCGCTCGACCCCCGAGAGATGGTGCTCAAGACCGGGGAGGTGGCTTCGGTGACGGCCGGTGTGTCGCCCCCCGTGGGGCTCGATGAGCGGATCACCATCGAAGGGCCGGAGCTGTTCAGCCGGGTCAGGCCCGAGGAGGCATGGTCCTGCACAACGTGCAAGGCGTGTGACGAGATCTGCCCGGTGGGCATCGAGATCCTCGACCGCATCCTCGACATGCGCCGCTACCTGACGTTGATGGAGTCGAGCTTCCCGAGCGAGCTGGGCAAGGCGTTCGTGGCCATGGAGAACCAGGGCAACCCGTGGGGGTTGGGACAGGACCAGCGTGCCGACTGGATCGGCGAGCTCGACTTCGACGTGCCGGTCCTGGGAGAGGACGGCGTCACCGAGGCCGAGTACCTGTGGTTCGTGGGATGCGCCGGCTCCTTCGATGACCGCAACACTGCCGTGTCGGTGGCGTTGGCTCGGCTGCTGCACCGCGCCGGCGTCTCCTACGCCATCCTCGGCAAGCGGGAGCTCTGCAACGGCGACCCCGCCCGTCGGGCGGGCAACGAGTACGTGTGGCAGCAGCTCGCCCTCCAGAACATCGAGACATTCGCCGACCTCGGGGTGCGCAAGGTCATCACCCAATGTCCCCACTGCTTCAACACCCTGGCCAACGAGTACCCCCAGATGGGCGGCGACTACGAGGTCGTCCACCACACGCAGCTGCTGGCCGAGCTGCTCCGTCAGGGTCGCCTGGAAGCGGGCTCGAACGGCGGGCGTCGCCGCGTCACCTACCACGATCCCTGCTACCTGGGACGCCACAACGACATCTACATGGCTCCCCGGGAGGTGGTGGCAGCGACCGGGGACATCCACATGGTGGAGATGCGCCGTCACGGCACCAAGGCGTTGTGTTGCGGCGCGGGAGGTGCCCGGTTCTGGATGGAGGAGCACACCGGCAAGAAGGTCAACATCGAGCGAGCGGAGGAAGCCCTCGAGACGGGGGCTTCCGAGGTGGCCGTGTCGTGCCCCTACTGCTACGTGATGATCGACGACGGCGTCAAGGAGCTGGGCCGTGACGACGTCCGTGTGCGGGATCTGGCGATGATGCTGGACGAGGTGCAGCAACCCCGCTGACGACGGGAGTCGCAACCGGTCCTCTCGATCTGAGTTCGCCCTCGGCCTCGATGGGAGAAAATCTCTCACTCAACGTAACATTTCTCCGTATTCGGCTACTCTGAGTAGTGGGAGACCGAGCTGGGAGCAGAAAATGGGAAAACAGGGTTGCCCGGGTGATCACGAGTACGTGATCAGCGACCTGGGTGAAGGAGTGGCACGGCTGGAGTGCGCCAAGTGCGACTCGGTCGTGATAGACCTGGATGCGGCAAAGGATGGCGGCGCAACGGTGACGGTTCCAGGCCTGTTCGGGCCTGCCAAGCCGACGATCTTCTCGGTGTTGGGAGAGGAGCGGAGAGCCCAGCGGGCGGAGGAGGGCGTCGAAGACGCTTCCAGACGGGGGCCCCGCTTCGCCTTCCAGGGGAGTCATTCCGCCCGCCGCTGACCGGCATCGAACCGTCAGCCTCCCGGGAGCATTACCGTTCCCGGCATGCGAATCGGTTTTCAGGGCGAGGCCTTCTCCTACTCGGACCGGGCCTCGTCGGAGTTGTTCCCCGACGCCGAGAGGACGGGCTTCACCAGCTTCGTCTCCGCCTTCGAAGCCCTCGCCGACGAGGCGATCGACCGACTGGTCGTACCCATCGAGAACTCCACCACCGGCAGCGTGCTGCCCGTTCTGGACCGGCTGCTCCCCGCCGACAACCGGATAGTCGCCGAGCATCACGTGGAGGTGCGCCATGCACTTCTCGGAATCGCCGGCACTGCCGTGGACCAGATCGAACGGGTTCTCTCCCACCCCGAAGCCCTCAACCAGGCGGAAGCCGTCATCACCCATTGGGGCTGGGAACCGGTCCCGGTACACGACACGGCGGGTGCGGTGCGCCAGGTAGCCGAAGCGCGCCGGGTCACCGACGCGGCTCTGGCCCCGGTCGTCGCAGCCGAGCACCACGACCTGGCGGTCCTGATGACCGACGTCATCGATCGCGACCACAACACGACCCGCTTCGTGGTGTTGGCCAGGGGTGAGCAGCCGGTTGCCGACGACGCCGACAAGACCACGGTCTCGTTCACGACCGGCCACACGCCGGGTTCCCTGGCGCTGGCCCTCACCGACCTCGGACTGCGCGGCGCGAACCTCACCCGGATCGAGTCGCGTCCCTCCGAGCGGGCCTGGATCTACAGGTTCTTCGTGGATCTGACCCATCCCCCTGGCAAGGCGGGGCTGGAGTCGATCTTCGAGCCTCCGCCGGTGACCCTTTCGGACTTGCGATTTCTGGGCACCTACCGTTCTGCTTGAAGAAGCCATGAGCACCACCGCTCCCGTGATCACCCCCGACACAGACCGGGAAGACGACGCCACGCTCGACGACACGTGGAAGGTGATCGTGTGGGACGACCCGGTCAACACCATGGACTACGTCGTGTACGTGTTCCGGAAGCTCTTCGGTTACGACGAGGTCAAGGCCACCAAGCTGATGCTGGAGGTCCACAACGACGGCCGTTCGGTCGTAGCCGACGGGCCCAGGGAGAAGGCCGAGCACGATTGCTACCGGCTGCACCATTACGGGCTGTGGGCCACTATCGAGAAGTAGGCGGAAGCGTTGGCACATCATTTCAACCTGGTGCGCGACGGCATCGAGGCGCGGTTCACTCCCGGCGAGGCGCGGTTCCTGGCCGACCTCCCCCAGGTACTGGGCAGCCTCGGAGACGCGGCGGATGATCCGGGGGCGGCCCGGCTCAACCCCCCCGTCTATCTGGGCGATCCCGATGCCGAGGCGGAGTGGCGCCGGTTCGCAGGAGCCGAGTTGAGCACCGCCCGCCGGGCGGACCGATCGGCGTTCGAGTTGGTGGTCGAAGAGCTCCTGGCCGGCGAGGGCGACCCGGACGACGAAGTAGAGCCCCGGCCGGTCGTCATCTCGACCGAGGAGGCGGCCGCTTTTCTCCGGGTCGTCAACGAAGTGCGGCTGGTCCTGGGGGCGCGCTGGGGCATCGACGGTCCCGACGACTACGAGCGGCTGCGCCCCGAGGCCGAGGAGGTGCTGTCGTATCTGGGCTGGCTCGTGACTGAGGCGGCCGAGGTGCTCGGCGCCGGCCTCGATCGAGGGGCTTGACGGCGGTGTGCTGCCGATCGGGTCCCCCCGGGTGACGCCTGCCCTGTGGCCTCCCCTCCACCCACCGATGCGACAGGAAGCTCCTAAATTCTCCCTTCGGGACGACGCAGGCGCACCGTGCCTGATAGGTTCGGAAGCGTCAGCGATGAGGAGGTCGGTTTGAAGGTCTCGATGACGATCAACGGACGTGATGTGTCGGGTGATGTGGAACCTCGAACGCTGCTCGTCCACTTCCTTCGCGAAGACCAGGGTCTGACAGGCACCCACGTTGGATGCGAGACGAGCTACTGCGGCGCCTGCACCGTCCTGCTCGACGGACACACCGTCAAGTCGTGCACCATGCTGGCGGTACAAGCGGAGGGATCCAGTGTCACCACCGTGGAAGGGCTCGCCTCCAACGGCGACCTGCACCCTGTGCAGGAGGGGTTTTGGGAACGGCACGGACTCCAGTGCGGCTTCTGCACACCGGGGATGATCATGTCGGCAGTGGGTCTGCTGGAAGAGAACCAGTCGCCCAGCGAGGGAGAGATTCGCCACGCCATCGAAGGCAACCTGTGTCGCTGCACCGGGTACCACAACATCGTGAAGGCCATCGAGTACGCCTCCGCCAAGATCCGCGGTGAGGAGCCGGCTGCGCCGGACTGGAACCACGAGGAGGTGTCGGTATGACCACCACCACGAGCGTCCTGGGTGGCGCCATCCGCCGGCGGGAGGACCCGGCGCTTATCCAGGGAACGGGTCGTTACGTAGACGACATCAAGCTGTCCGGGCTGCTGCATGCCGCCTTCGTGCGCAGCCCCTACGCCCATGCCCGGGTCACCTCGATCGACACATCCCAAGCGGAAGGGATGGACGGCGTGCACGCCGTCTACACCATCGACGACGTGCGACATCTCGGACCGGTGCTCGCCCAGGTACCGGTAGGCAAGCTGCGCCCCCTGCTGGCCGACGGCGTCGTGAACCACACCGGGGAGGCGGTGGCCATGGTGGTAGCCGAGACCCGGTATCAGGCTCAGGATGCCGCCGAGACCGTGGACGTCGACTATGAGCCGCTGCCGGCCGTCATCGACCTGGCGGCAGCGGCCTCCGACGGGGTGAAGGTCCACGACGATCTCGACTCCAACGTGCTTCTCACCTGGGAGGGAGGCCCATGGGGCAACGAGGAGGGGGTGGCGGCGACCAGGCAGGCCATCGCCGATGCCAAGGAGAGGGACGACGTTGTGGTGGTGAGCCAGGAGATGCTCAATCAGCGACTCATCCCCACCGCCATAGAGCCGCGCTCGGTGGTGGCGGAGTGGAACGTCGGGTACGGCCGTTTCGACGTGTTCTCGTCCACCCAGATACCTCATGCCCTGGCAGGGGCCATCGCCAAGACGTTCGGTGTGGCTTCGAACGCGGTGCGGGTGGTGGCTCCCGAAGTGGGTGGAGGATTCGGTGCCAAGCTCAACATCTACAACGACGAGATCCTGGTGCCCTTCGCTGCTCAGAAGCTGGGCCGACCGGTCAAGTTCACCGAGACGCGTCGGGAGTCGCCCAACAGCACGATCCAGGGACGCGGCTGGGTGGGCACCGCCACCATCACGGGAACCCGGGACGGCGAGGTGCTCGGTTACGAGCTGGAGGCGCTCTGCGACATGGGTGCCTACAGCCAAAACTTCACCGTTGCCATCCCATTCCTGGGCGTCTTCGTCGGTTCCGGTCAGTACCGGTTCCCCACCTACATGAAGCTCGACTGCGTGGCGACGCACACGATGACCACCGACGCCTACCGGGGCGCCGGGCGGCCGGAGGCCATCTACTACCTGGAGCGCATACTCGACGAGTACGCCGCCGCCATAGGGATGGACCCCGCCGAGGTGCGGCGCAAGAACTACATCCCCGCCGACGACTTCCCCGGTGCGATGTCGCCCATCGGGTTCGCCATGGACACCGGCGACTACGAGACGAATCTCGACGCCGCCCTGTCGCACTTCGGGTGGGACGACCTGAAGGCGGAGCGGGACAGGGCTCGCGAGGAGGGCCGCTACTTGGGGGTGGGTCTCACCTCCTACGTCGAGGTGTGCGGCTTCGGGCCTTCGGCCCTCGTCGACCTCGGCTTCTCCTGGAGCGAGTATGGCCTGCCTTCGGCCTTCAGCGGCTCCGGCCTGGTGCGGGTGAATCCCGACTGCACCGTGACGGTGGTGATCGGGACCGGACCCACCGGCCAGGGTCACGAGACCACCTGGGCCCAGCTGGTCTCGCGCCAGCTAGGCATACCGGTCGAGCGGATCCGCGTCGCCCACGGCGATACGGCTGAATCCCCGATGGGCATCGGCACCTTCGGCTCCCGTTCTGCCGCGGTCGACGGCGCCGCCACTCATGAAGCGGCCATCAAGGTGAGGGAGAAGGCCGCCAAGATCGCCGCTCACGTACTGGAGGCGGCCGAAGAGGACATCCGCTTCGGCGACGACGCCGTGCACGTAGCCGGATCGCCCGACAAGTCAGTGGATTGGGACGAGCTGGCCAAGGTGGCCTATCAGCCGCACCTGCTCCCCGAGGACCTGGGAGGAGGGTTGGAGGCGCACTCGATCTTCAGTCCCGCCAACGCCACGTGGCCCTTCGGCACCCACATTGCCGTGGTCGATGTGGACGCGGAGACCGGTGACGTGCGGATCCTCCGCTATCTGGCGATGGATGACTGCGGGAACGTGATCAATCCGATGATCGTGGACGGCCAGATCCACGGCGGGATCGCCCAGGGTGTGAGCCAGGCGATGTTCGAGGATGCCATCTACGACGAGGACGGGAACCTGCTCACCGGCTCGTTGGTCGACTATCCGCTGCCCACCGCCGTCGACCTGCCCAGCTTCGAGCTGGCTCGCACGGTCACGCCCACCGACATCAACCCCCTCGGGGTGAAGGGCATCGGTGAGGCGGGGACGATCGGCTCTGCCCAGACGATCGTCAACGCCGTCGTGGATGCTCTGCGTCCGCTGGGGGTGACCCACATCGACATGCCGCTGCGCCCGAAACGGGTGTGGCAGGCGATCGAGGACGCCCGGAACGGGAGGGACAGCTGATGTATCCCAGGAACTTCGAATACGTGGCACCGTCCAGCGTGGAGGAGGCGGTGTCGGCACTGGCCGATGGCGAGTTCGCCAAAGTGATGGCGGGAGGGATGAGCCTCCTGCCGATGATGAAGCTCCGACTCCTGTCTCCGGACACGATTGTCGACATCGGCAATATCGCCGGACTCGACCAGATCACCGACCATGGTGATCACGTCTCCATCGGGGCGCTGGTGCGTCATTCCGACACGGCGGCGTCGGATCTCCCCAAGGCGCTGGTGGACGCCGCCTCGTGGACGGGCGACGTTCAGGTGAGGAACCGCGGCACCACCTGCGGTGCCGTCGCCCACTGCGACATCGCTGCCGACCAGACCGCCGCCGTGCTGGCTCTGGGAGCGACGATGATCGTCCAGGGGCCAGACGGCACCAGGGAGGTGGCGGCCGACGACTTCTATGTCGACGCTCTCACATCGGCGCTGGAGCCGGGGGAAGTGCTCACCGAGATCCGAATACCCAAGGTGGGCGGTGCCACCGCCTACGACAAGCTCGGGCGCAGGGGAGGCCACACCGACTATGCGGTGGCCGGCGCCGCGGCCTGGGTGCAGAAGGACAACGGCTCGGTGTCGGCGTGCCGGGTGGCACTCACCGGGGTGGGGACCAAGGCGAGCCTGGCTGCCGGTGTCTCCGAGGCCCTGGTGGGAACCGACGGGTCGGAGCAGGCCGTCAAAGAGGCCGCCGCGAGGGCCACCGAAGGGGTGACGGTCCTCGAGGACCTGTACGGTTCCGAGGAGTACAAGGCCCACCTGGCCAAGGTGTACACCCGCCGGGCCCTCACCCAAGCCCTCGCCCAGCTCTGACCGCGTCGTTTTTATCAGCAAAACGGTGCGCCCAGCACACCGTTTTGGAGGGGAGAACGCCGAGTTCAGGCCAGCTTGCGCGATACGCGCAAGCGCGTCCGCAACAGTCGATCGATAACGCCCTCACGGTCGTACCACAACTCGTAGTCCCAGATCACGAGAACCGTGTACCCGGCTGCCTCCAGCCGGGCGATGCGGGCGCCGTCGGCCTTCCTCTGCGTCGCGGACGTGTGATAGCGCTGACTGTGGACCTCGACGATGAACGGCAGCTCGGTGTCATCGAAGTCGACCCGCCCCACCCAGGCAGGGTCGTACTTGTCGACCTGACGACGTAATGTCGTGATGCCCGCCTCCCGAGCCAGATACTCGAGACGCCTCTCGTTGTTGCTCTCCGCTGGATCCTCGTGATCGGCTCGGTTCTCGAGCAGCTCGCGGGTGTCGCACAGGCCGTTGCGACCTTGTTTGGACAAACGGACCGTCAGGTCCCAAACCTCGGCGACGGTCGTGTCTCCCGCAGCCAGGAAATGGTCGAGGATCTGGGCGCCCCGGCGCTGGCCGTGGAGGCCGGTGACCAACAGCACCGTCAGGGGAGGAGCCGTGACCGGTATGTCATACAGCTCCACCCGCTGGTCTTCGGGGATGACCGTGAGATGGTGAACCCGGATCGGGGCGGTGTTACGACGGATGTACCGCTCGACGGAGACATGAACGGGCTCGGCGTCGATCCGCGGGACTCCCCACATGGCGGCGGCAGTCAGATGGGAGGCGAGAGCGTCGAGACCGACGTCGAGTACGCCGACCATCACCGACTGCCAAGGGGAGGTCGCCGACCCTCCGATCCTCAGAACGCGGGGCGTCACGAAGGTCAGAAGACCGGCTTGAACGCGGCGCCGAAGCGCGGCACGGTCGAATCCTGCCTCACGGGCCTGTCGCCTCGTTACCAGCCCGTGCTGATGGGAGGCGATCTGGCGGAGGCGATCAAGAGGGGTCATACGGGTGAATCTGCCGAACTGGGATGGGTTTGGGAAGGGGTCTGTGCTGCCCGGGCGGTTCTCACCTACGAAACGGTGTGCTGGACGCACCGTTTCGCTGATAAAAACGGCAGTTAGCATCCGGGGGATGGAGTTGCGGTCGGTCGACGAGGTCGTGAGGGCGTTCGATGAGAGGCAGTACGTGGCCGACCGGGGGCTGGCCGTGTCGGTGCACCTGGCCCTGGAGCTACAACGACCGCTGTTCCTCGAGGGAGAGGCGGGCGTCGGCAAGACGGAGGTCGCCAAAGTGTTGGCCGACATCTTCGACCAGCCTCTCATCCGCCTCCAGTGCTACGAGGGCCTCGACGTCAACCACGCCCTCTACGAATGGGACTACGCCCGCCAGATGCTCGCCATCCGGCTGATCGAAGCCAGAAGCGAGGGAGAGCACGCCGAGGTGGGAGACATCATGTCCCGTGACTATCTCATCGCCCGGCCCCTGCTCCAGGCGGTGGAGGCGGCAGCCGAAGGGCGGCGCCCGGTGCTGCTCATCGACGAGCTCGACCGCGCCGACGAGGAGTTCGAGGCGTTCCTCCTGGAGCTGCTGTCCGATTTCCAGGTGACCATCCCCGAGATCGGAACGATCGCAGCAGTCGTGCCCCCCGTCGTCATCGTCACCTCCAACCGGACCCGGGAGATCCACGACGCCCTCAAACGGAGATGCATCTACCAGTGGATCGACTATCCCGACGTGGAGAGGGAGGTCGCGATCGTTCGTCGGCGCATACCCGACCTGGACGAACGTCTCGCCCGGCACCTGGCTGTGGCGATGAACGATCTGCGAGCCCTCGACCTGTTCAAGCCTCCGGGGGTGGCCGAGACGCTCGACTGGGCTCGGGCACTGCGGGCGCTGGGGGCGTCCGAACTCACCGACGACGTGATGGAAGACACCTTGGGGGTGGTTCTCAAATACCGGGAGGATGTGGAGACGGTCCGCTCGCACCGGTCCGCCAGCTCCGTCTGAGCAGAAACGGCGCCCCGGGTGTACGCTCGGAAGAGCGAATGACGATCACAGCCAGACTCGTCCGCGGTCCTCCCGGGTGTGGACTCCGTCCCGCCGCCGACCCCCAGGAGGAGGACCCGACCCCGTGATCGATCCCATCGCCAAGCTCCACAGCCCCACCGGCTCGTTAGTCAGCGTCTACGTCAGCCGCCGCCCCCCGGCCACGCGGGCGGCGCTGGTGGACATGCTGAAGCCGATGCGCAATTCCCACCTCGCCCGTCCGATCGACAAGTCGATCCGTGCCGACGCCGAGAGGATCGTGGAGCTGGCGGGTCGCATCGAGGCGGACACCGCCCCGGCGGCGGCCGTTTTCGCTTCTCACTGCGACGGGATCTTCGAATACCTGCCGCTCACCGGACATGTGGACGACATCGCCGCCGTCGGGCCTCGCCCCCATCTCCGGCCCCTGCGGGCCCAACCACGGCCCATGCGGGTGGGGGTGCTGGTGGCCGACTCGTCCCGGGCCCGGACCTACCTGATGACCGGTGGCGGGTTCCACGAGCTCGGGGAGGAGATGACCGCCGATCGTGGCAAGGACAACTACGGGGGATTCGCCGGCTACGAGGAGCAGCGCAACCGCTCACGTGCCGATGAGATCTCGACCCACCTCTGGCGGGATGCCGGTCGTCGTCTCTTCGAAGCTCATCAGGACCAACCCCTGGAGATGCTGGCTGTCGGAGGACACGAGGAGGCTTTCGATGCCATGGCCTGCCAGCTCCACGCCTACCTCCAGGATCTCCCCCAGGGCAGGATCGTGCTCGACCCGCACACGCTCACCCGATCGGAGCTCATCGAGATGGTCGGAGAGGAGATGCAGCTCGAGCGGACCCGTCGTCAGGAAGAGCTGTTGGGACGCGTCCTGGCGGAGGTGGCACGGGGAGGTGAAGCCGTGTCCGGTCTCGCCGACGTCCTGGGGGCATGCAACGCTCATGCCGTTGGGCACCTGGTGGTGGCAGGGCCCTACGCCAAGCCGGGTGTCATCTGCGACGCCTGCGGCTGGCTGAGTCGAACGGGCGCCGAGTGCCCCGTCTGCGGGTCGGAGACCTTCGAGATCGACGATGTCGTATCCGCCGCGATGGATGCGACAGTCGAGGCGGGGGGAAAGGTGGACATCGTGTCGGTGGCGTCACCGCTCGACGCTTCGGGCGTAGGCGCCCTTCTCCGCTTCCGCCTCGCCTGACGACGTGGGCGGGAGCCAGACGCTGGTCGAGTTCGGCCGCCGCCTGCGCGCAGAGGGTGTGTCGGTGGGGCCCACCATCGCCCATGACCTGGCGGCAGCGGCCGATGCCGTTGGCCTGTCTTCGGCCGAGGACACCTACCACGCCTTCCGCTCGGTGTGCGTGACCCAGGTGGACCACATCCCGGTGTTCGACCGTGTCTTTCTCGAGATCTTCGGGTGGGAAGGCCCCCCGCCGGGTCTTTCGCTCGTGGAGGAGCGTTCCCGCTGGTGGTCGGTCGAGCAAGCGGAAGGCGGTGAGGGCGATGGCGACGAAGCAACCGAGGAGGCCACGGTGGTGGGGGCCTCGTGGGCGGAGCGTCTCTCCGACAAGGACTTCGCCGAACTCACGGGCGAGGAGGTCGTCCGGGTGAAGGCACTGATCGCCTCGATGGTGTGGCGACCCGCCTCGGCGGTCTCGCGACGGCGTCGTCCTTCGTCTGCCGGGGATCGCCTCGACCCGCGGCGCACGCTGCGGCGGATGGTGAAAACCGAGGGTGA
Source organism: uncultured Acidimicrobiaceae bacterium (assembly GCA_964617995.1). Taxonomy (GTDB): domain Bacteria; phylum Actinomycetota; class Acidimicrobiia; order Spongiisociales; family ZC4RG35; genus CAZTXD01. The sequence goes on along the minus strand of CAZTXD010000004.1, from coordinate 34,499 downwards.
CCTGCTGCTGCCGTCATTCACCGAGCGTCGGGTGAGGCGCAGACCCCTGCTGCTCATCGCCGATGTCTCCGGCTCGATGGAGCGCTACTCCGAGATGCTGCTCTACTTCGCCCACGCCGCCCGAGGCCGGCTGGGGCGTCTGGAAGCCTTCGTATTCTCCACGCGGCTCACCCGGATAACCCGCCAGCTCGACAGGCGGAGCCCCTCCGATGCCATTGCTCTCGTGGCCGAAGCGGTGGAGGACTGGTCGGGAGGGACGCGCATCGGCGAGGCGCTGGCCGCGTTCAATCGGCTTTGGGCCCGGCGTGTGACGAGCCGGGGGCCGATCGCGGTGATCATCTCAGACGGATGGGATAGGGGTGACCCTCGTGTCCTGGCCGAGGAGATGGCACGACTTTCGCGAACGGTCCACAGGGTGGTGTGGCTCAACCCCTTGGCGTCGCGTCCGGGGTTCGCGCCGGAGACGAGGGGTATGAGAGCCGCCTTGCCCCACGTCGACGACTTCCTGGCCGCCGGGCGGCTACGCGACCTCGCTTCGGTCGTGGAACTCCTAGAGTCGGTTCCCGAGAGGAAGACCCGATGAGAAATGCACTCGATATTCGCAACCGCTGGAAGGCCGCCGGTCACGATGTCGCCGCTGCCACGGTGGTGAGGGTGGCGGGGCCGGCGCCGCGACCGCTGGGATCCAAGATGCTCGTCTCGTCGGCGGGAGACATCGAGGGCTCGGTGTCGGGAGGTTGCGTGGAGAACGACGTGTTCCTCCACGCTCAACGGGTCCTCGAATCCGGAGAGCCGGCTCTCGTCACCTACGGCATCTCCGACGACGAGGCATTCGAGGTCGGCCTGGCCTGCGGCGGCACGATCCAGGTATTCGTCGAGCCATGGTGAGCGAGGAAGTCCTGGCGGCGGCCGGAAGGCTCGTCGACTCGGAGAGGTTCGGGGCCCTCCTCACCATCGTTGCCGGTGAGGCGCCCGGAAGCGGCGCCCTGCTCGACCTGGACCTGGGGGTGGTAGCCGGGGACCTTCCGGCACGGATCGCTACCGACGTCGTCGCCGATGCCCGGGAGCTGATCGAACGGGAAGCGGCTCTGACCCTGGCTTACGACGGCGCCGACGTCTTCATCGAGCCGATCGTCCCCAGGCCCCGGCTCGTCGTCTTCGGTGCGGTTCACATCGCCCAGGCCCTGTCGGACCATGCGTCACTGCTGGGATTTCACGTCACCGTCTCCGACGCCAGGGCCGCTTTCATCACGGCGGAGAGATTTCCCTCCGCCGACGATCTGGCGGTGGGCTGGCCCGACCAGGTGGTGGACGACCTGATACTCGACCGGCGCACCTCGATCGTGGTTCTCAGCCACGACGAGCGTTTCGAGAAGCCACTTTGGCCCCTTGTCCTGAAAACCCCCGTGCGCTATATCGGAGCAATGGGCAGTCGCCGGACCGCCAACCGACGGCGTGAGCGTCTGCTGGTCGCCGGTTTCGATGAGGGTGAGGTCGATCGGATCAAGGGCCCGGTTGGGCTCGACATAGGAGCCGAATCGCCCGGCGAGGTGGCGGTGGCGATCCTCGCCGAGATGATCGCCGAGCATCGTCGTCCCCATGAAGATCCCGTCCTGAGAGGCGAGAAGCGGCCGCTGGTCCACTACCGCGGCGGCGGGTAGCGTTCCGCCGTCATCCCCTGAGGAGCCCAGGTTGCCCATCACCCAGAACCGCCGACACCCCGCCCGGCACTGGCCATGACCGCCGCCCTGATTCTGGCTGCCGGTGGTTCGTCACGGCTGGGGCGTTCCAAGCAGCTCGAGCAGTGGGGCGATTCGACACTCCTGGGTCATGTGGTCGATCGGGTGAGGCAGTATCCGGTCGATGAGATCTGGGTGGTGCTCGGGTCGGGGGCGGAGCAGATCCTCGATGTCGTCGACCTGGAAGGCTGCGGGGTGATCGAGAACCCGGAGTGGGAAGAGGGTATCGCCTCGTCGCTGAGGGTGGGATTGGATGCGCTGCTACAGCTCAGCCGGGCGGAGGCGGTGCTCATCGTCATAGGCGATCAACCCCAGATCGATCTCAGAGTCGTCGAGGATGTGGTTGCCACCTTCGAGAAGTCCTCTGCGCCGGTGGTGATCCCCAAGTACCGATACACGTGGGGGAATCCCGTGATGGTGGGGCGATCGCTATGGCCGCGACTGATGAGCCTGGAAGGCGACGAGGGAGCTCAGAGGCTGTTCAAAGCCCACCCAGAGTGGGTGGAGGAGGTCTGGACGGATCAGCTTCCTCCTCGCGACGTCGACACAGAATCCGATCTGAGGGAGTTGCGGCCGCGTCAACTCGGTAGCCTGGCAGACGGCCCCGATCCGTCTCGGTAGAGTGCCCGAATTCGACACTGGGAGAGGAGTGAGCTGGTAACCATGGCCCGTATCGATGAGATTCGGTCGTTACAGCACAAGGAGGCCACCCGCCTCCGGAAGGCGGGCGTGAGAACGACCGATGCCCTTCTCAAGCGGGCCAGCACCCGGGCCAGCCGCTCCCAGCTCTCGTCCGAGACCGACATATCCACAGCCGATCTCCTGCGGTGGGTCAATGTCGCCGACTTGATGCGTATAAGGGGGATCGGCGGGGAGTATGCGGAGCTCCTCTCGATGTGCGGCGTCAACACGGTGCGGGAGCTGCGCCGACGCAACGGGGTGGCCCTCACCGCGAAGATCATGGCTGTGAACGGCCGGAGGGACCTGGTCAGGCGTCTGCCGACGGAGGCCATGGTCGAGGGGTGGATCCAACGCGCCGGCACCCTCGAGCAGGTCGTCCGTCATTGATCCCTTGAAGGGCCCGCCAGAGTGCCGGACCCCTCAGGTCGAGATGGTGGGGTTCAGGACGCCTTGGTCGACTTCTCGCCTGCGGAGGCCTTGGTCCCCTGCTTGGCGGCCGGCTGCTTGGCCGGCGCCTTCTTGGTCCCGCTCGACTTGGAGGCCGAAATGGTGGAGGCCTTGGCCTCTGCTCCCTCGCCCTGATCGGTCTTCTCCTCGACCGACGGAGACCCGGCGGCGTTCTCGTCTTCGGGGCGGAACGACGTGCGCCAGGTGGCGAGCATGTCCTCGAGCTGGTCCCGCAGCTTCGTCACCTGCTCGCGAGCCTGATCGAAGTCGACCTTCGCCGTCAGCTCGTCGACCATCTTGCCGTCGGTGACCTTGGTGACCACCTGCCGGCCCTCCTCGGCCCATTCGTCCAACCGGCGTTGAGCGGCCTCGGTCAGGTCTTCGGTGCGCGATTCCAGCTCGGACCGTAGGGTCTCGAGGCGGGCGTTGATGGTCTTGGCGACGGCAACGGGTGCTCCCACCGCGGCATAGAGGGCGTTCTTCCTTTCCATATTCGTCTCCTATTCGTCGGGGTTGGTATCGATCAGAGTCCGGTACAGGTCGAGCAGGACCTGCTTGTGACGTGGCGTCAGCATCTCGTCGGCCTCAACGGCCTCGACCACCGTGGGAGGGTTGCTCCCCTCCTCGATGAGCCCGGCCCGGGAATACATCGTCTCGGCCGAAATCTGAAGCGCCCGGGAGAGCTGCTTGAGGATCTGCGCCGACGGCTTGCGTATGCCCCGCTCGATCTGACTCAGGTAGGGATTGGAGATCCCAGCTCGCTCGGCCAATCGGCGGAGTGACAGGTCGGCCCGCTGGCGTTGCTGTCGGATGTACTCGCCGAGGTCGGAAGGCTTCTGCGGCTGCGTCACACGTGCAGCATACAGCACAGTGCTAACAATTGCAAGCAGGAGGCCGTAGCCGCCGCTTCTCTCAGTGGGTCGGTCACAGATTCGGGGGATTCATCCGGTTGTGATCACGGCCCCTCAGGCACCAAACTGCTCGCAACACCAGAGAGATGTCCTCGATGATCATCGTGATGCACAAGTCGGCCACCGACGCCGACATAAAGGCCGTCGTCGATCGCTTGCAGTCGGTGGGCTCACAGGCTCACGTATCGGTCGGTCAGTTCCGAACCGTGATCGGCGCCCTGGGCGATCGGGAGGCGATCCGACAACTGCCGTGGGAGGCGATGTCGGGTGTGGAGCGGGCTGTGCCCGTGATGAAGCCGTTCAAGTTCGTCAGCCGCGACTTCCAGGCCGAGGACAGCGTGCTCGAGATCCGGGGGGCGATCATCGGCGGCGGAACGTTCACCGCCATTGCCGGACCCTGTGCGGTGGAGAACCGTGAGCAGCTGTTCCGAACAGCCGAGGCCGTGAGGAAGGGAGGTGCCACGGTGCTGCGGGGCGATGCGTTCAAGCCGCGCACATCGCCCTACTCGTTCCAGGGGCTCGGGGAGGCCGGCTTGGAGATGCTGGCCGAGGCCCGGGAGGAATTCGACATGCCCTTCGTTGCCGAGGTGCTCGATCCTCGTGATGTGGGACTCGTTTCCTCCTACGCCGACATCCTGCGCATCGGCACGCGCAACATGGCCAACTTCACGTTGCTGACGGAGGTGGGCCGCCAGAACAAGCCGGTGCTCCTGAAGCGAGGGTTCACAGCCACGATCGAGGAGTGGTTGAACGCCGCCGAGTATGTGTACAAGGAAGGCAACCACCAGATCATCCTGGCGGAGCGAGGCATCCGGACCTTCGAGACGGCCGCCCGCAACACGCTCGACATCACGGCCGTCCCCATCGTCCAGGGGCTGTCCCATCTCCCCGTGCTGGTCGATCCGTCGCACTCGGGAGGAAAACGGGAGCTGGTGGCGCCGCTGTCGCGTGCCGCCGTCGCCATCGGCGCCGACGCCATCATGGTCGACGTGCATCCCACGCCGGACACCGCTCAGGTCGACGGAGCCCAGGCCCTGCTTCCCTCCGAGTTCATCGAGCTGATGGGTTCGCTCAAGGAGATCGCAGGGGTGGTCGGCCTCCGGATCTGATGCGCGCACTCATCCTGGGCACCGGCCTCATCGGGGCCTCGGTCGGCGCCGGTCTCCGGCGAGAGGGTTGGAAGGCGACGGGCTGGGATCCCGACGGGAACGCCCTCCGGGGGGCCATCGACATGGGGGGTCTCGACGAGGTCGCCGAAGGACCGGTTCCCGCCACCGACGCGGACCTGGTGGTGCTCGCCGGGCCGGTGCAGGCCATCATCGCCACCCTCCCCACGCTGTCTACCGAAGCCCTCGTGACGGACGTCGCGGGAGTGAAGGCGGCGGTGTTGGATGCCGCCGTCCATCTCCACCATTTCGTCGGAGGGCACCCTATGGCCGGTCGCGAGAGCTCGGGTCCGGGGGCGGCCAGCCCCGCCATGTTCGAGGGCGCGAGCTGGATTCTCACGACCGACGGAGCCTCCCGGGGTGACATCGAGAGGATGAAGGGCATCGTGGAGTCGCTGGGGGCGCATCCTCTTTGCATGACCGCCGCCCAGCACGACAAGGCGGTTGCCGCTGTCAGCCATGTGCCGCAGGTGCTCGCCTCGGCTCTGGTGAACCTGGTCGCCCGGGACGAGGGGGCACTGGACTTGGCCGCCGGGGGATTCCGAGACCTCACCCGGATCGCCCTCTCCGATCCTGCCTGGTGGACCGACATCCTCGCCGAGAACAAGGAACGGGTTGCGGATCTGGTCCGCTCGCTGGGGGAGGAACTGGGGACTCTGGCCGAGGCCATCTCCGCGGGGGATCGTGAGGCGATCGGCACGACTCTGGAGGCGGCCCGTCGCACCCGCCGGGCACTGGCTGCTCCCGTGGCCGCGGTTCGGGTTCTGCTCGAGGACCGTCCCGGTGAGATCGCCCGGGTCGGACACGCTCTGGCCGAGTCCGGAGCCGACGTTCGCGACCTCCAGCTCCGGCACGCCACCCGGGGGGGAGGCGGGGTTCTCACCCTGTCCGTCCGGCCGGGTCAGCAAGCAGGCTTGCGAGCTGCTCTCGAAGACGAAGGCTTCCGTCTCGTCGAATGAGCCGGGTGGCCGCTCAGGGTATCGAGTCGATCAGGTGGAGAAGGGTGGCGGCGCCCGCCACCAGCCCGGGTTCCAGTGCCGCCTCATTGAATACGAAACCGGCCGAGTGGAGGTCGGTGGGAGCTCCCCTGTCGGGAGCCGATCCCAACCTCAGGATCGCCCCCGGCACGCGGTCGAGGTAGCGAGCGAAGTCCTCTGCCCCCATGCTCGTCGAGGTGGGGACCACGGCTGCGGGCCCCAGAACATCTCCGATCGCGGTTCGGGCTGCGTCGATCACCGTCGGATCGTTGACGACGGGGGGGATGCCGCGGACGTATTCCACCGTGGCCTTGGCGCCACTGGGAGCGGCGAGCTGGCTGGTGAGATTCTCGACCAGAAGCGGAAGCTCCTCCCAGAGTTGACGGTCGAGTGTCCGGATCGTGCCCCCCATCTCGACCGACGTGGGGATCACGTTGTCGGCGCTGCCGGCATGGAGGCGGCCGAACACGACGGTCAGAGGCCGGCGCGGGTCGATGAGGCGGTCGAGGAGCGCGGGGAGCTCGGTGACGATGCGCCCCGCTGCGTACACGAGGTCGACGCTCTGATGGGGTCGGGCCGTATGGCCCCCCGGACCCTCCAGGCGGATCGTGAACCGGTCGGCCGAACCCGTGATGGCCCCGGTCCGGAGGCCGACACAACCGGTGTCGAGTGACGGATCGACGTGGAACGCGAGGATCGACGACATGTCGTCGGTCACTCCCTCGCGGACCATGGTGTCGGCGCCCCCCGGGAAAGCCTCCTCGCCGGGTTGGAACACGAAGCGGATCCGTCCCCGGAGAGGGAGCCGGGCGAGGACGAGAGCGAGCCCGACCGCGATGGCGGTGTGGGCATCGTGGCCGCAGGCGTGCATGACACCGGGGGTCTGCGAGGAGTAGGGGTTGTCGGCCGGCTCGTCGATCGGTAAAGCATCGAGATCGGCTCGGAAGCCGATCAGGCGGGAACCATCGCCCATCTCCACCACCAGACCGGTGCCCTGTGGTCGCACCCTCGGTTCGACGCCGCGGTCGCGCAGGACTGTTGCCACCCGCTCCGTGGTGGCGAACTCCTGGAAGGACAGCTCGGGACTTCGGTGGATGGCACGCCGCAACTCGGTGACGGTGGGCAGCACCTCGGCGACCATTCCCCGCAGCTCATCGGGGGAGATCATCAAGACGGAGAGGTTACCGGCCCGGCCCCGTCTTTCCCATTGCAGTCCTTTGTCGGTTGTCAACCGACAACCGCGTCATTCGAAAAAGACGTCCTCGAAAATCCGGCGGGCGCGGCGTGTGAGACGCCGATAATCCTCCCGCAGGTCCCCCCGGCGGTCGTACCCGAGAGAAATAGCCAGGCGCCTCTCGTCGTTCGGCTCGGTGGGAAGAGAATCCTGTCGTCGCCCGACCTGCAGATACAGGCGGTTGCGCACATGGCTGCAGAAGCGGTAGGCCGCGGCCAGGTCTTCGGCCTGGCGGGGGGAGACGGCCCCGACCTCGACGAGACCTTCCAGAGCCTCCAGGGTCGATGTGACGCGGAGCTCGGGGAGGCGGCCGCCGTGGCCGAGTTGGAGGAGCTGCACGAGGAACTCGACATCGCTGAGACCACCCGGGCCCAGTTTCAGATGGAAGTCGGGGTTCTCACCGGGAGGGATTCGCTGCTTCTCGATCCGTGCCTTCATCCGGCGGATCTCACCGATCGCCGACTCCGGGAACGTCTCCAGCCACACGAAGTCAGAGGCCAATTCCATGAAGGCAGACCCGAGCCCGGCATCGCCACCCACCGGACGCGCCTTGACCAGCGATTGGAACTCCCACGTCTCGGCCCAGCGCTCGTAGTAGACGCGGTAGGACGCAAGCGACCTGACCAGAGGTCCGGATCTGCCTTCGGGGCGCAGGTTGGCGTCCAGATCCCAGGCCACGCCGTCCCGGGCTGGTGCCGCCAGCAGATCCCGGAGAGCCACCGCCCGCTCCTGAGCGTCGGCCGGGTCCATGGGGTCGTCGAATACGTAGAGGAGGTCGAGGTCCGACCCGTACGACAGCTCCCGGCCGCCCCATCTTCCCATGGCGATCACCGCGAAGGCACTCTCGGCGTCGGCAATGGAGCAAGCTGCCGCCACCGCAGCGTCGGCGCCGGCGCTCAGATCGTGCATCGTCCGGTCCACATCGGCCATGCCGAGGAGGTCACGGGCGGCGACCCGGAGCAGATGGCGGCGGGCGAAACGGCGCAGGGTGCCGACCCTCTCCTCCGGATCCGGTCGCGTCTCGAGTCGGCGCCGCAGCCGCAGCTCCAGCTCGGCCCGATCCCGTAGCTCGGTCACGGCCCGGTCGTCATCGAGCCGGGGGACGAACTCGGGTATGCGGTCGAGATACCTACCAAGCATCTGGCTGCTGCCCAGCAGGTACGCCAGTCTGCGACCGACCTCGGGGCGGTCGTGGAGGGCGGTGATGAGCTCGGCGTGATCGGGCATGTTGGCCGCCAGTAGCCGCAGCTGATCCAGGCCCAGGTCGGGATCGGGTGAGTCGGCGAGCCAGTCCAGTATGAGCGGGAGCATCTGGTGCATCAGCCTGCTCCGGCGTGACAGCCCCGCCGTGAGAGCTTCGAAGGTGCGGACCGCACCCGCAACGTCCCGGAAGCCGAGCGCGACCAGGCGCCTCTCGGCACCCTCTCTGCTCAGCCCCGTCTTGGGCGTGGCGGCGAAGGCCTCCAGCAGCGGCCTGAAGTAGAGATCCTCGTGGATACCCCGCACAGCCGAGCGATGCCGGACGAGGTCGGCCTCGAAGGCGTCGCGTGCGCTCTGCTCCATCGTTCCCCGGTAGCCCATCGCCCGGGCGAGCCGTTCCCGGTCGGCCGCTTCGGTGGGCAGCACATGGACGGGGCGCAGGTCCCACAGCTGGATACGGTGCTCGGCGGCCCGCAGCCACCGGTAGGCGCTCGAGAGGGTGGCGGCGTCCTCGCGATCGACGTAGCCGCCGTCTGCCAGGGCGGCCATCAATTGGAGGGAATTGGTCCGGCGGAGACCGGGATCGAACCGCCCGTGAACGATCTGGAGCATCTGCACTGCGAACTCGATGTCCCGTATCCCCCCCGGGGCCCGCTTGAGGTCGCCGGGCTTGGCGCCATCTTCCATCCGGGCCTTGAGTGTGCGGAGCGAGCGCAGCGAGTCGGGATTCAACGTCTCCGGCCACAACACCTCCTCGACCATGTCGAGGAAGCTCGCCCCCACCTCGAGATCTCCGGCACCGTGACGCACCTTCAGGAGTGCCTGGAACTCCCACGGCTCGGCCCAACGCTGATAGTAGGTCCGGTAGGCCTCCAGCGAGCGGGCGAGGGGACCGCGGCTCCCCTCCGGCCGGAGGTCGGCGTCGGGGTGGATCACGACCCCGTCGGGCCCCCTATCCCCCAGGCGGCGCATCACCCCGGCGGCCGTGCGGTTGGCGACCGCTGCATCGGCCGCTCCCCCGTCGAAGACGAACATCAGGTCGATGTCGGACCAGTAGTTGAGCTCATGGCCGCCCCACTTCCCGAACGCCATCACCGCCATCGGCGGCCCCTCCCCTTGCCGTTCCTCGGCGAGCACCGTAGCCACCAGATCATCGGCCATTTCCGCCAGCCGTCGGCCACCCTCCTCCACGTCGATCACTCCGGCGACATCGTCACCGGCCACCGAGGCCAGCGTCGACCGGACCCTGCCCACCAGGTCGCCGGCTTCGGCGCCGACCAGCCAGGTCGGATGCCGGCTGAGCTGGCGCATCAACTCCCGACTGACGCCGCTGAGATGGGCGAGACGCCGCCCCAGATCCGGGTCGGCGAGCGGATCCACCACCGGATGGGCGGCCTCGACGTAGTCGAGGACACGCTGGAGGGCGCCGTCGGGGTCGGGGCCGGTCCAGATGATGTCGAGGAGGGCGGTGGCGCGTGGGTCGTCGATCCATCCGAGGTCGGCCAGACGGGGGCGCAGCTCGGCGCTGAACGGCGGTAGGCGGCTCACGGCTCCCAAGTTAGAGCGACGGCCCAAGGCTGTCTCCCCGACTGCGGAGCGACGGCGATGCCCTCGGCGCGCTCTAACCTGAGGAGCGTGCCGTTACGTGTTGCGGGTGCCCAGATCAACCTGGTGGTGGGCGACGTCCCCGACAACGAGAAGCTGGTCGCCGAGGCGATGGATTGGGCCGAGAGCAAAGGCGCCGACATCCTGGTCCTTCCGGAGCTGGCGATACCCGGGTATCCACCCGAGGACCTGGTCTTGCGTAGCTCCTTCGTCGAGGCGGGTATCGATGCCGTTCGCCGTCTGGCGCGTCTCTCTTCCTCCCTGACGACAGTCGTCGGATTCGTGGACCATGCCTCTCCCGCACCGAGAGGGGCGGCAGACGCCGGTCAACGGCGGGTAGCCAACGCCGTGGCCGTCATGGAAGGAGGGCGTCTCCGGGGCAGCTACCACAAGGTCCTGCTCCCCAACTACGGCGTATTCGACGAGGACCGCTACTTCGTTCCCGGTGCCGATCCCGACCGCACCTGGGAGGTGGGCGGTGTTCCGGTGGGGATTTCGATATGCGAGGACATCTGGCTCCCCGACGGTCCCCCTCATCTCCAGGCCCGGGCCGGAGCACAGCTCCTCCTGAACGTCAACGCCTCACCCTTCCACCGGGGCAAGGCCGGCGACCGAGAGGACATGCTGGCGGCCCGGGCGCGAGCGGCAGGGGTGCCGCTGGTCTACCTGAACCTGGTGGGAGGACAAGACGAGCTGGTGTTCGACGGGGCGAGTGTGGTGATGGCGGCGGATGGGACGATCATCCACCGATCGCCCCAGTTCGCAGAGGACAGGTTCGTGGTGGACGTGCCCCTGTCCGGCGAGATGGTGGAGGCAGGCACGGTGAACCCTCTTCTGGAGCCAATCCCCGAGATCTACGCCGCCCTCACCACCGGACTGGGGGACTACGTGCGCAAGAACGGGTTCAACTCGGTGGTGGTGGCCCTGTCGGGGGGAATCGACTCAGCGCTCACCGCCACCCTGGCGGCAGATGCTCTCGGCCCTGACGCGGTGTGGGGCCTGTCGATGCCCTCCCGGTACAGCTCCCCGCATTCGATGGACGATGCCCGTTCCCTGGCGGAGAACCTGGGGATTCGCTTCGACGTGATCCCCATGGACGACGTGTTCGGATCCTATCTCGAGACCCTGGGCCCTCACTTCGCCGGTACGGAGGAGGATCTCACCGAGGAGAACCTCCAAGCACGGATCCGGGGTGCGATCCTCATGGCGATATCGAACAAGTTCGGACCGATGGTCATCACGACCGGGAACAAGTCGGAGATGGCGGTGGGCTACGCCACCATCTACGGGGACATGGTGGGCGGCTTTGCCCCTCTGAAGGATGTCTTCAAGACCGTCCTCTACGAGCTGGCCGAGTGGCGCAACACCCTCGGGAAGGCGATCCCCCAGAACACGATCGACAAGCCACCTTCAGCCGAGCTCAGGCCCGACCAGGAGGACGCCGATTCCCTCCCCCCATACGAGCTCCTCGACGCCATCCTCGACCGCTACATCGAAGGCGACATGGGTGTGGACGAGATCGTCGCCGACGGGTTCGAACGGGAGGTGGTGCACGAGGTCGTCCGTCTGGTCGATGGGAGCGAGTACAAGAGGCGGCAGTCGGCACCCGGTGTCAAGATCACCGTGAAGGCGTTCGGAAAGGATCGCCGTCTCCCCATCACGAACCGATTCCGGGAGCCGTATCCCGCGTGAGTGACGTGGTGTTCCTGGTCGACGGCGTGCCGGGAGGATCTGTGCCTGCCACCGACTCCTCCGTGCTCCGCGGCGACGGATGCTTCGAAGCCGTCAGGTGTTACGGCGGCCGTCTGTTCCGAGTCGACGAGCACCTGGACCGCCTCGAGCGGAGCGCCGCCGCCCTCGGCCTCACCGTCCCCGCCCGGAGCTCGATCATGGAGTGGATGACCCGGGCGGTGGAAGGGTACGCCGACCGCGTCGTGCGTGTCGTCCTCACCCGCGGCAGCGCGGTACCGGGGATCGATCCGGCAGGGGTCTGCGTAGTGGTATCCCATCCGGTTCCGCGCAAGACCGACGGGGTTCGGTTGTGGCCGGTGCCGGCGCCGTGGCACCCGGCGGGTCGTGTCTGGGAGCTGGCGGGTGTGAAGACGATCTCCTACGCGCCCAACCTCGCTGCCTCCCGTCGGGCGGAGGCGGAAGGGGCCACCGACGCCTTGCTCATCTCCGACGCCGGCGTCGTTCTCGAGGGGCCTACCTTTTCGGTGGGTTGGGTCGCGAACGGAAGGATCCTCACCCCTGCCCTGAGCCTGGGGATACTCGATTCCATCACCCGCCGGGCCATCGCCGAGATCCGCCCCGACCTGGAGGAGACCGAAGCGACGCTGGAGAGTCTCCTGGCCGCCGACGAGATCTTCGTCATGTCGACCGTCCAGGAGGTGGCGCCGGTGAAGGCGCTCGGAGACCGGGTGTTCCCTGCGGGTCCGGTCACCGACGAGCTGGTTCAGCGGTTCGCCGAGCTGGTGGAGCAGTTGGCGACCTCGGCCCACCCCAGGTAGAGGACAATCAGCTCGGAGGCCTCCGACCTCGTCAACTCGTTCTCGGAGTCCGCTAGGGCGAGACATCGGTGCTCGCCGCCGAGGATCTCATGGGCACGCTGGAGAGGCAGCTGATATGGATGGGCGGGTGGACGGGGAGGGGGAGTCGACCACGCGGAGTCGGGTATGCCCAGCTCCAGCCACCCCATGCGCTTCTCGAAGCCGTCACGCAGACGACCCCAGGCCATGGCCCGCGCCACTTCGGCCTCGGTGATCGCCGGGTCATAACACCCGGCCTCGCAGGGCTGCCCGGTATGGTCTCGACAGTCGGCGGTGGTGACACAATCGGTCGGGTCGCCGTCCTCGCCTTCTTGCGGCTCCGGGGAGACGTCCACCTCGCCCACGAGCCCTTCGAGCCACCGACCCACCTCGCCAGCCGTGGCGGGATCATCGGGACAGGCCGTCGCCAGGAAGTCATCACACCAGGTGGGCACGCCGCGGCTCAGGAGCAACACCATGGCGGTCGGTTCTGCACCGAACTCGAGGTCGGCGAAAGGACCCGTGAACGGTATCTCGGGCAGCCGGGTGGCAGCCGTCAGGCTCGCCCCGGGATCCACCGGCACGCCTTCGGGATCACGAAGCTCGAAATGCAGATGGGGGACCGTGTTCTCGGCATTGCCGGAATCTCCGTTCCAACCGATGATCTGGCCGGCTTCGACTCGATCGCCTGCCTCGAGGTCGAGGCGAATGCCTACACCGCTGCCGTCGTCGGTGCCGGCGGTGTCGTTGTTGAGATGGATATAGAGCGATCTCCACCCGTCGTCATGGCGGATGCGGATCCGATATCCGGAGATGCCGGTGTCACCAGCTATCCGGGTGACGGTCCCGTCGGCGACGGCCACCACCGGCTGGAGCTTGACGGCGGCGATGTCGCTGCCGAGATGATGACGCCTCCCCCCGTCCCGGGCCGCTCCGAAACCCGACATGATGCGGCCGTCACCCAGCAAGGGGAACACCATCGGGTATACGAAGGGTGTGTCACACGGGGGCTCGGGGGGAAGCGTCGTATCGGTCGTGGACGTCGTCCCGGCGGTGTCATCGGGCACGACGGTGGTCGTGGTGGTGGTCTCGGGTTCCTCGGGGAAGAGGTCGCCGATGGTCACCGGAGGGCACATCCCGCCCGTGTCGCCGGTGGCGGCGAAGGCGATTCCGGCCAGGGCCATGATGAGGGTGGCCGCCGTTACCGCTCCGAGGCCTTGTACCCTGCTCCCCATGCCGCCCGAGAGGCTACCCGATCGACCCCCGACGGGTAGTCGCCGGGGAACCCAAACCGGGACGGTTGTCGTTGAGGAGCGACAGGAGGACTTCCATGACAAAGCTCAGGACCATCTTGGTGGCCGGTGCCGTCGCCGTGACGGTGGCGGCTTGCAACTCAGACGGAGCCGAAGTGACCGTGACCACCATCGACGCCGCGCTCCTCACCACCACGACTACAACCACGACGACCGAACCGGATGAGACCGACGCTCCCGACACGACCGAGCCTCCGAGTGACGTCGTGGAGGACTACGAGGTGATCTCCCGAACGGCCGCCGAGGAGGGCGAGACGCTCTACATCCTGGTGCCGCCCGGCAACTACTCCGATGTGACCATCGAGAATTTCCTCGGTGACCTCCTCGAGTCGGAGACGGCGGTGTCGGGTGTGGAGGTGTTCGACGATCGGATTGCCCTCGACGCCGCCCTGAAGGAGGAAGAAGACCGCACGGCGGATGAGCTCCAGGCGCTGGAGGATCATCACCTCGTGAGCCTGGTGGGCGGCGTCCAGGTGATGTTCCGGGGCCCGATGGCGGAATACGACGACTTCATCATCGGGTCCTGACGGCAGCGAGCACCGCCAGAACCCGGTGTTTCGATCACCGGAGCGTCCTGCGGCTCACAGTCCGAGAAGCACTCCTGCCACCACCAGAAAGCCACCGAACCCGACCATGTCGGTCACGAAGGTGAGGATTATCGACGAAGCGAGGGCAGGGTCGAGCCCCACCCTCCGCAGCAGCAAGGGGATGGCGGCGCCCACCGTCGTCGCCACCGTGAGATTGGTGAGAGCGGCGAGCGCCACCACCACTGCAACATCTGCCGCGGGCGCGGCGCGGGTGGCGAAGATCCCGCTGTGGATCAAGACGAAGGTGGTGACGGCCGCGGCCATTCCAACCGGAACTCCCACCAGGACACCCACGCGTAACTGCCTGCCGAGTATGGCCGGTATGCGCGACGTGGGGATGTCGTCGGTGGCGAGGGAACGTATCACGACCGCCAGGCTCTGGGTGCCGGCGTTTCCTCCCAGAAGAGCCACCACAGGCATGAGAGCAGCCAGGACCGGCAGGTCAGATATCACGCCCGTTTGCTTTTCGACCACGAACGCAACTCCCAACGCCAGCACGAGGTTCAACAGGAGCCAGGGGGAGCGCATCCGGGCGGAGGGCAGCACATCGGTGTAGACGGTCTCCTCCACACCGGCGCCTACCGCCAAGGCGAAGTCTTCCGTCGCCTCGTCCTGAACCGCTTCGAGGACGGCTTCGGTGGTGACCATTCCCAGGAGGTGGCCGCCGTCGTCGGTGACGGGGATACCGAACAGGTGGTAACGCTGAACGAGTTCGGCGACCTCCTCTCTGTCTGCGAAGGCCGTCACCGACACCGGATCGGCCACCATCGCCTCGTCGAGGCCGGCTCCGGGCCGTCCGAAGACGAGGTCGCGGAAGGAGATCACGCCCTTGAGGCGGTAGGCGTCGTCGACCACGTACACATAGGACAGATCGTCGAGCTCATGCCGGAGGATCCGTATCCGCTCGATCGCCTCGCCCAGCGTGAGCCCGAGCGGGAGGACCGCGATCTCCTGGCTCATCAGCCCTCCGGCCGAGTCGGGCGGGTAGACGAGGAGGTGTCGAACGGCGTCCGCCTCGGCGGCTCCCATCGTGTTCAGCACGTCCCGGGCAACCTCCTCCGAAAGGGCGCCGATGAGGTCGGCTGCGTCCTGTGGGTCCATCCGGTCGAAGGCTGCGGCCCCCATGTCGATGGGCAGCTGCTCGACGATCTCGGCCGCCAGCTCGGGGGCGATCTCTTCGAGTATCTCGGCAGCGCTGTCCGGATCTAGCCCGGTCAGGAGATCGACGGCGACTTCCTCTGACATCTCCTCCAGCACGTCGGCGGCGTCGCCCGGCACCGACTCGACCAGGGCCCCCCATTCTTCCGGCCGGGCATCGAGATATCCCTCGACCTCTTCCCGGTCCCGCCGCGCCGCCTTGACGAGGGCGTGGGCCAGACGGCGCGGGCTGTGCAAGCGGAGCTTCACGACCCCGGAAGGATACGATTCGCCGGAGGGCGATCGGAGGAAGGTCGACGTCGGGCCGTTCTACTCCCGATAGGGCTCGACGGCTTTGATCCGTGCCGAGAAGGTGCCTCCGGGAGCCTCGTAAGAGACGGTGTCGCCCACCTTGGAGCCGATCAGGGCCTCGCCGAGAGGACCGTCGGGTGAAGCCAGCGACAGACCCGCCACCTTGTTCTCGTGGGTGGCGACGAAGTAGCGCAGCTCGTCGCCTTCGTCGTCGATCACCGTCACCACCGTTCCGATCTGCACGGTTCCGTCGTCGGTTGGCTGTCTCACCTCGGCCGTCCGGAGAAGTGCCTCGATCTGCCGGATCCGGGCCTCCATCAGCCCCTGGTCGTTCTTGGCGGTGTCGTAGTCGGCGTTCTCCCTCAGGTCACCATGCGACCGGGCCTCGGCGATCCGCGCCTCGATCTCGGCGCGGCCCTCGGTCCGGAGATGATCCAGCTCTGCAGTCAGCTTGGCATGGGCTTCGGGCGTGAGCCAGGTGGTCTCGTCGTTCATGGGAACCTGACACGATAGGCCTGCTCGGTCCTCCATGGCGACTCGTCCGGGGTGTCCCCCAGAGGCGATACCGTGAGGGGATGGAAACGGTCCGGCTCACCGCATACAGCCACGGCTCAGGTTGAGCCTGCAAGCTCGGCTCGGCCGAGCTGGCACAGGTTCTGTCGCCACTGGTCAATCATCCCGCGTCATCCCATCCCGATCTCATCGTCGGGATGGGGACGGCCGACGACTCCGGGGTGTTCCTCCTCGGAGCCGCCGACGGCCGCGCCCTCGTGCAGACCGTGGACTACTTCACCCCCATCGTCGACGACCCCCGGGACTGGGGACGGATAGCCGCTGCCAACGCCCTGTCGGATGTGTACGCCATGGGAGCCATGCCTCTCACCGCCCTCCAGCTCCTCGGCTGGCCCCGTGATACGATCCCCTTCACAGTCGCCGGGGAGGTGATCCTCGGAGGGGCCGACGTGATGGTGGAGGCCGGGTGCTCCATCGTCGGAGGCCATTCGATCGACGACCCCGAACCCACCTACGGGTTCGCCGTCACCGGACTGGTGGCGGCCGATGAGGTCATCACCAACGCCGGCGCCCGGGTCGGGGATAGGCTGGTGCTCACCAAGCCGCTCGGGTCGGGAATCATCACCACCGCCCACAAGGCTGGGGACTGTCCGCCCGCGGTGCTGGCCGAGGCGGTGACGGTGATGGCGACTCTGAACGACATCGCCGGAGCTCATCTCCACGCCAGCGGAGCCCATGCGGCTACCGACGTGACCGGTTTCGGGCTACTCGGCCATCTGGCGGAGATGCTCGACGCTTCCCATGTCGGCGCGGCCGTCGATGTGGCTGCCGTGCCCGTCCTCGATGGTGTGAGAGACCTGCATGCCGACGGCCATTACCCCGGGGGCAGCCGCCGCAACCTGGACGCAGTCGAACCCCGCGTGCGGGGCGAGTCCGACGACCTGGCGGTACTGGCCGATGCCCAGACATCGGGTGGTCTGCTGGTCGCTCTCCCCCCGAAGTCCGTAGCCACGTACGTCGCCGTGGTCCCACAGGCCGTGGTGGTGGGAGAGGTCACTTCCGATGCCGGCTTTGTCGAGTTGCGGTGAGACAGTCGGGGCGTCCTAGCGTGGAAGTTGTGGATAGCACGGAGAGGCTCCGGCACATCGCCAACGCCCTGTCGATCCCCGCGGTGGAGCGGCACATCTTCCTGTGCGCCGGACAGACCACCCCCAAGTGCGCCCCAGTGGAGGTGACCGATGCCGTGTGGGCACACCTCAAGGCGCGACTCAAGCAGCTCGACCTGGCTTCGGCGCCGCCGCGCTGGAGAGAAAGAGACGACGAGTTCGTTCCCGAGCCGGTGGGGCGTGGTCGGGTCCTGCGTAGCAAGGTCGACTGCCTCCGTATCTGTGAGTCCGGGCCGATCTGCGTGGTCTATCCGGAAGGCGTCTGGTACCGGGGAGTGACCGAGGAAGTGATGGACCGGATCATCGATGAGCACCTTCTGGGCGGGAAGCCGGTGATCGATCATGTGTTTGCGGTCGGGCCGTTGCGAAGGGAGGAGACGTGAAGTGGCTCAGACGCCTCGCTGCGGTCCTGGTGGCCAGTCGCCTGTTCGGGCCCACCCTCGCCCCGTCCTTTCCCTCCGGACAGGAGCATCCCTGGCGGATACCCGGGCGGACGGTGTATGTGGGGGACAGCGAGTTCCTGGTGCGGCAGGCGGGCCCCGACGACGCTCCCGCGGTGCTCCTCATCCATGGACTGGCAGGCTCGTCGCTGGCGGAGTGGTTCCGGGTCGGGCGCAAGCTCTCCCGGGATCATCGGGTGATCCTCGTCGACAACCGCAGTCATGGCCTGTCGCCTCAGAGTCGCGCCCGATTCGAGGTCGAGGAGGAGGCCGATGAGATCGCCGGCATCCTCGACGTACTGGGCGTGGGCGAGACCGTGGTGGTGGGGTATTCGCTGGGGGGAACCATCGCCCAGGCCCTCGCCCACCGTCACCCCGCCCGGGTCGCCTCCCTGGTACTCATCGCCACCTTCTCCCACCATCCCCGCCTGCGCCGATACAGCCGTCTCTTCGGGCTGCTGGCGACCCGGGCATGGGAGCGCCTGACCGGGTGGGGCACCCCGGACGTGCGGTCGCTGTACCTGTTGGGCACCCGAGCCGTCGAATCCCGCCATGCCCGCTGGCTGTGGGAGGAGACACACCGGCGCGACCCGGATGCCGGGGCGCAGGCGGCGTTCGCCATGCTCCGCTTCGATTCCCGTGACTGGATCGGCCGGCTCTCCGTCCCAGCCACGGTAGTGATACCGGTGAGAGACCAGCTGGTCCCTCCTGCCTGGCAGTACGACCTGGCGGCATCCCTCCGCCGCCCGGAGGTGATCGAGGTGGCGGACTCCCGCCACGAGCTGCCCTGGACCCATCCGGACCTCATCACGGAGGTGATCTCCCGGGCCGCTCGCCCCCCGGAAGTGTAAGGGGAACCGCCGCAGGCCCGGACCATCCGCGATTCAGCCGGGAACCAGGCGGAGGGTGGAGAAGGGCGAGAAGCTGTCGGGTTCGAAGGCGAGAGGGCGCTGGCGGCCCAGGGCCCAGTCGTGGGCCATGTCGAAGTAGTTGGCGTGGAAGGCGTGGCCCGACTGACCGGTGGTGTTGATGGCCGTCGAACGGGAGTGATCGCCCAGGTCGACCACCATGCGCATCGAAGGGAGAGCGATGAGCTCGTAGCCGTCCGGAGCCGCCCAGGCGGTGGCGTTGACGACGCTGGAGCTGCCGCCGATGCCGGCGGTGACGGTGCGGTTGAACAGCATCTCGATGGGGGCGATTCCCGACTTTCCCAGGGTCTGGTTCTCGAACGAGGCCGTGTGGAGGTCCCCCCAGCGCCACTCGAGGGGATCGTCCCCCAGGGTGGTCGTCAACTCGTCGTGGGCGGCGACCAGGGCCTCATGGAGGATGTCCTCGGCTCGTTCCACCTCGGGAGTGTCGACCCGGTCCCACCACATGTCCTCCGGGTCATCGAGGAGCAGGCGGACCACCTCGAAGTACCGGTTTCCACCGGCGGCCGCCCGATCTTCATCCAACTCGTCGAACGTGAGTCGGAGGAGATGGCGCCACGTCGCCGCATAGGCGGCTGCTCCCGGGCTGGCGGCCTCCATCTGGAACGGTTCCGAGACCTCGTTGCCCCAGCGGTTGAGGAGCGACTGCATGGTCTCCACCGCCGGGGAGGACACTTCCACCGCGAGTGCCTTCGGCACCACGATGACGGCGGAACCGTCGTGGTTGTCCATCTGGATCCTCGCCATGTCCTGTGCTGTGAGGGGGTCGGACCCGTCCAGCAGCTCGATGAGGCGCCGGGCCCGGTAGCCGTAGGAATGATCGGTCCCGATGAGGGCGGGGTAGGTCTCGTCCACCACCGGTTGGTTGGCGGTGACTATCACTCCCGACGGTGGGTCGAGCATGCTGGGCAGGTCGTCGAATGGGATCGAGCCCTCCCAGTCGTGTTCGGATGTCCATCCGGGTGCCGGGTAGCGACCATCACCCGAGCGGCGGATCGGGATGTCTCCTGTGGCCTGGTAGCCGATGTGTCCGTCGACATCGGCATACACGAGGTTCTGGGCGGCCACGTCGAAGAAGGAGGCGGCCCGGCGGAAGGCGTCCCAATCAGCGGCGGAGTTGAAGCCGAGCACCGCCTCCAGGAGTGTCGAAGGTTCGAGGGCCTTCCAGGCGAGGGCCACCTCATAGGTGTCGGGCAGCTCGACTCCCCCCGAGGCCAGGTCGTCGAGCGCGCCCAGCCGTCCCGACACGACCGGCCCGTGGCGGGTGGACCGAATCTCCAGGTCGACGTCGTTTCCACCCGCCACCGAGATGGTCTCGTGACGCAGCTCGAAGTCGACCCACTCTCCCTCCACCTCGTAGCGGTCGCCATTCGTCCGCTCGATGAAGAGATCCATGGTGTCGGGTGCCATGTTGGTGAAACCCCACGCGATGCGCTGGTTGTGGCCAATGACCACCCCGGGGGCACCGGGAAAGGTGAAGCCGGTCACCCGGTATGGACACGCCTCCCCGGGTTGCTCACACCAGAGGACGGCCTGATACCAGATGGAGGGCAGCTGGATGCCGAGGTGCGGGTCGTTGGCGAGGAGGGGAGAGCCGGAAGCGGTTCGGTCCCCGCTCACCGCCCAGTTGTTGGACCCGATGCCCTCGAAAGGCGAGCCGATCAGCGCATCCGCCGCGGCGGCGTTGTCGACCACCCTCGACACGGCTCCCACCATCTCAGGATCGGTCAGGAGGCTCGTCGTCGTCGCCGGTTCGTGGGCGAGGGATGATTCCCCCGCGATCACCTGATGATGATCGGGATAGGCGGGGTAGAGCTGCTCGGTGCGTTCGACACCGACGGCACCGGCGATGACCGTCCGCTCGATCTCCTCCTCCATGTTCGACCGCAGATCCCAGGCCATGACATGGGCCCAGGTCAGGGAGTGCCGGGGCTCCCACGGCGCCGGCTGATATCCCGGGTTCTGTAGTCCGAGGATGGCGTATTCCAGGGAGAGGGACGCGCCTCCCGGTCGTTCCTCCAGGTAGGCGTTGACGCCTGCCGCGTAGGCGTCCAGGGCTTCCTGTGCCTCGCCGGTGGCCGAGGCGTAGGCCTCTTCGGCGAGCCGCTCGAAACCCAAGGTGCGGAGGAAGGCGTCGGTCTCCACCTGGCTCTCCCCGAACATCTCCGCCAGCCTCCCCGCCCCGATGTGCCTCCAGGTATCCATCTGCCAGAATCGGTCCTGCGCGTGGACGTATCCCTGGGCCGCGAACAGGTCGCGGCTGGTGGTCGCCCGGATGTGGGGGATGCCGGCTTCGTCCCGGGTCACGATCACCTCCCCGTCCAGGCCGGGGATCACCACGGTGCCGTCGATGACCGGGAAGGACCTGCGGACGAGCCAGGTCCCCGCTACTGCCCCGACCAGGACCAGGATCAGCAGCGTCACCAGGAGTCGGCGGAGCCAGCGCATGCCGGGTCAATCTAGGACAATTGGGCACACCCTCTGAACTCTCATATCGTCGTCCCGTGCGGTTTTCTCAATGGGTCGGACTCCTGGTGCTGGTGGGCGCCTGCGCAACATCGCCCGGCGTCGACGCCACCACCACGTCTGCTACGACTCCCCCCACGTCTTCGCCGGCATCCACCGCGCCCGGGTCGACGGTCCCGCGACGACGGCTCCCCCTCCGGCATCCACGGTGCCCCCTACCGTCACGACCACAGAGCCCGATGTTCCCGGTCTGATCCTCGCCGGCGGCGCCGTCACCGGACCGGAGGAGCTGCGGGTGACACTGGGTGAGGAAGCCCGGTGGGAGGTCGCATCCGATGTCGCCCAGGAGCTCCACGTTCATGGCTACGACCTGGTGTTCGAACTGGCTCCGGGGGAGATCACCGAGGTGAGATTCGTCGCCGACGTGCCCGGAATCTTCGAGGTCGAGACCCATCCCGGCCATGAGAGGGTGGTGAATCTGGTCGTCGAGCCATGAGACGCCTGATCGGAGCCTGCTCCCTTCTGGGCGGACTGCTGACCGTGCCCCTGCGGGCGTCAGCCCACGGTATCGGAGGAAGGCTCGATCTCCCTGTCCCGGTGTCGTACTTCGCCGCGGGAGCGGGGATCGTCGTGGCGCTCTCCTTCGGGCTCTTGGCCGTCCTCTGGCCCCGTCCCGCCTTCAGGACGGACCCCGCTACCGAGCCTGGAAGGCCCCGTGGATACGGGTCGCCCACGTGGTGGTGCGCGCGATGGGAGTCGTGGGACTCATGCTGGTCATAGGCGCCGGCCTGGTCCGCCTGTTCCGGGTCGAGGCCCCGGAGGGCCCGACGATGGCGCCGGTGCTGGTGTGGGTGGTGTTCTGGCTGGTGATTCCGTTCGCCTCCATCGTGGTGGGCAACGTCTACACCGCCGCCAACCCATGGCGGACACTGGCTGCGGCGTTGGGCCTGGGGGGTGACGAGAGGTCCGAGCTGGTGGGGAGGGTGGGGGTATGGCCGGCGGCGGCGGCGTTCATGGCCTTCGCCTGGATGGAGCTGATCTGGCCCGGGTCCGGCTCGGCGGTGACGTTGGGCACGGCGGCCCTGGCCTACACGGTGATCCTCCTCGGAGCCATCGCCGTGATGGGTCGGGAGACGGCCCTGGGCACCATCGACATGTTCACCGTCTACAACCGGCTCTTCAGCTCGGTTGCGTCCCTGGGACGCCCGGGTGGTCGTCCCGCCCGGCGGGGATGGCTGCGGGCGCTGACGGTGCTCCCGGAGTGGCCGGGCCTGTGGGCCTTCGTGGTGGTGGCCATCGGCACAGTGAGCTATGACGGTCTCAGCGTCGCGTCGTGGTGGCCGGCTTCGGGCATCGTCGGCGAGACCGCCGGATTGTTGGCGGCTGTGGCGTTCGTGGGAGGGGCCTATCTGGGCGCCTGCTGGTCGGCCGACCGCATGACCGGCGGCACGTCCTCGACCCTGGTCGTCGCCCAGCGCTTCGCCCACACCCTGGTGCCCATCGGCATCGCCTATGCCGCCGCCCACTACCTGACTCTCATCGTCTTCGAGGGACAGCAGCTCCTCTCCGCCGCATCGGACCCGTTCGGTCTGGGATGGGACCTCTTCGGGACGGCCGACCGGCGCATCGACTTCTTCATCCGCACACCCGAGCCGGTGTGGTATCTCCAGGTCGGCCTCATCGTCGCCGGCCATGTCCTCGGCGTGATCCTCGCCCACGACCGGGCCCTCCACGATTTCACGGGAAGGGCGGCGGTCCGCAGCCAATACGCCATGTTGGTGCTCATGGTCTTCCTCACCGGCTTCGGCCTCCTCCTCCTCGCCGGCTGAGCCCGGTTTTTATCAGCGAAACGGTGCGTCCAGCACACCGTTTCGTAGGTGAGAAATCGACCAGGGGCCTAACAGGCTCGATTTGACCTGGATCTTTCCCCTCGGGATGCTGGCGGCGTGACCTCTCTGGCCCACTACGGCGGTATCGACGAGATTGGGGTGTTCGTCGTGCCGGCGGTGGCCGTCATCCTGCTCCTGCGCTGGGCGGAACGCCGTGCCCGGGAGCGTGAAGACCACGACGATGCGGACGAGACAGAAACCCCTCCGGGGGACTCCATGGAGGTCGATCACCCTACCACCGACCGCTAAGCTCGTGGCCCGATGAGTGACCAGCTCGCCGCCGCCTCGCAGGCGATGAACGTCCCCGAACCCCTCGTCGAGCGCTCGGCGCGCGCCTGGGCCGCCGCCTCGGGTTCCGACTACGAGGAGGTTCTCACGGCCTGGGCCGGCGGGGAGACCGTCGGGAGCGGCGCTGCGGTGGCCGAGCCCGAAGCAGCCGAGGATGTCCCCGTGGAGGAGGCCCCCGCCCCCGCTCCCGAGACCGACCGGACGGAGGCACCGGCACCGCCGACCCAGCCCGCAGCGCCCGAGTTTCCCCCATACCCCGAGCCGGAACCCGAGCCGGAGCGGGAGCCGGATGTGGAGCCACTTTCGCTCGGGAACCGTCTCCGACTGGCGGGGCGCATCGGTGCCTGGACCGGGGCGACCTTGGGCCTGCTGGGTGTGGTGCTAGCGTCCACCTGGCTGCTGGGGGTGGCATCCGTGGCCGGCGAGGAAGGGGCTTTCACCCCGGCGGTGGAGGTCGTGACCTCCCGCTTCATCTTGGGGGCAACGCTGATCTCGATCGTCTTCGGGATTGTGGTGGCGACATTCAGCAGGACGGCGGCCGGCTGGGTGGAGCAGGGCGCCCGTCTCGACGGTGGGGTGGCCACCACCGTGAGTCTGGGAGCGGTGCTCGGGTTGGTGCTCGGTCTGGCGGCGGCGGCGGTGATGGTCTCGGCGTTCGCCGAGCCCATGGAGGGGGTAGAAGGCGTCTCTCTCATCCGGGTCGTTCCCGGGATCTTCGTGGTGCTGCTGGGTGGAGGCTTTCTCGGTTGGCTGACGGCCGCCCTGGTTCAAGTGCTGGATGTCCCCGTCGGGGTCGACGAGGCCGACGCCGCCGAGATCACCGATGTGCGGAGCCGTCTGTCGGCGGCCGTCAGCATCCCCGTGGCAGCAGCGACGTTGCTCGCCCTCCTCGTGCTGCCTCTCGGCATGGTGTTCATCCGGTCCAACGAGATGGCCGCGGGTGGGGCCGCCCTCCTGGCGATCTTCGCCGCTGGAGCGATCCTCGGGATCTCGGCCCTGTCAGCCAGCCGGCCGACGATGCGGATCACGATGGGGGAGTTCATGGTGGCGGTGGCCGGGATCGCCACGGTGGTCCTGATCATCTTCGCCGTGATCCAGACCCAATCCGGGCCTCACGAGGAGGAGCCGGCCGGGGAAGAGGACGCCACCGAAGAGGCAGTGTCAGAAGAAGCCTGGGCGGAGCCGATCCGCTGGATGTGACATCGCTCACGCGTCGTCGAGGAACGTCGCCAGTCGGCTTTGACCGTCCAGTTCCCAGCCCACCAGCACCGGTTCACCGCTTCGGAGATGATCGCGGAGATGGCCGAGGGGGAAGGCGTAGTCCCCGTCATCGACGGGTTCGAACCTGACCGGGTCACCCTCCACCAGCACGGTGAATGCGGTCACGGTCGTGAGGTCGCCTTCCACGTCGATGACGACGCCCCGCATCGTCCCTTCGGTGGGCGCGGTGCACGCAGACAAGGCGAGAAGCGCCACCACGGCCAGCCGGGCGGCCGATGTCATGATGCGCCGGACGTCGACCTGAGCTCGGACTCGATCCTGTCCCATTCGCGTTCGCGGGAGACCCATCTGAACCAGATGACGGCGATGGCCGTCCACAGCAGCAGCCCCCCTCCCACCTTCATGATTATCCCGGCCACGGTCTGGTCGTCGACCGGGTTGACTCCCCAGGCGAGGGCGGCCTCCCCGTAGATGGGATAGATCGGCACCGACGAGAAGGTGAGGAAGGACGCCGGGATCGTGGGAAGGAGAGAGTGGAGGAACAGATACAGCATCTGCATCGGCTCCCGCAGCCGGGGGAGGGCAGGAGTGGGCGAGCGCACCGGCATCCAGGCGATGAGAGCGGCACCGAACAGTCCGACGTGGATGGTGAAATGAGCCAGATCGGAGGAGAGCATGGCGGTCACCGCCTCCGGCCAGTGGATGGCGATCATGGCGACGTTGAGGATCACGAATGCCGGTACCGCCCTGGTCACGGGGCGGAGAATCCGGGCGATGGCGGGTCTACCGATGGTGGCGTCGGCCATCCAGCGGGGCAATCCCAGCAGCAGCAGGGGAGCCGACAGGTACACGATCACCATGTGCTCCACCATGTGGACCGAGAACAGATCCGATTCGCCGATGTCGTGGAAGGGCCAGCTCGACACGACGAACATCAGGAGCAGCCCCGAGTACCACAGGATCCATTGACCCCGGGTGGCAGCGGCGGCGTCGGGAGCGACCAGCCGGCGCAGCCGGGTCTCGGAATAGGCGTAGGCGACGCCCAGCGCCAGCACGGTTCCCAGCACATCGAGGTGCAGGTGCGGCTCCGGCCACGGCATGTCAGCCTCCGCGGATCGCCATGACGCCCATGGCGGCGAGAACCACGCTGTAGCAGCCCAGTGCCAGAGCGAACCCGGCGGCGAAGAAGCGGTTGAGGAGGGGCCTCTCGAAGCGCAGATGCATGTACCAGCCCACGACGATCACGAACTTCATCAGGGCCAGTATCAGCAGCATCACCACGTTGATCCCGCCCAGCTCCAGGGCGTCGTCGATGTAGAAGAGGGCGACCTCGATGGCCGTGAGCACGCCCAACAGGGCGGCGATCCTCCAGTACTGGCCGATGCTCGGATGGGGCGGATGATGCTCAGCCATGGTGGACCTTCGGTCCGTGGTCGGTGGTCGGTTCCCGGTCGTTGGCAACGGTCCGTGAAATAGAGAGTAGGCCCCTCTCGCAGACATCGATCCGTAACCGAGAAGAGATGACGGAAGGGCGAAAACGGCGAGCGAGGGGAGCCATCAGATCCTCGAGGCGTCGATCAGGTAGACGACGGTGAAGATGACGATCCAGATGATGTCCACGAAGTGCCAGTAGAGGCCCACCAGCTCCAGGTTCATGCCTTGCCTCTCCGAGAGCCTCCCCTTCGACCGTGAGATGCCCCACAGCGAGAGCAGCATCAGGACGCCTATGGCGACGTGGGCACCGTGGAATCCCGTCAGCATGTAGAAGGCCGACGTCACTGGGTTCGATGTCATCTTCATGTCGAAATGGACCACGAACTCGGTGAACTCGAACACCTGGCCGGCGAGGAACACCGATCCGAGCGCGGCGGTGGCGAAGAGCCAGGTCCGGGCCTGATGCTGGTCGTCCCGGGAGAGGGCGTTGTGCGCCAGCACCATGGTCAGCGAGCTCATCAGCAGCACGAACGAGCTCACGGAGGTGAACGGGATGTCGTAGATCTCCGCCGGGTAGATGTCGAAGCCGGACCGGTTGGAGTACAGGAGGTAGTTGGTGATCAGGGCACCGAAGAACAGGAACTCCGAGCTGAGGAAGAGCCACATCCCCAGCTTGCGGTTGTCGACCCCGGTGGACTCGTGCTCGGGGTGGGCGCCGACCTCTTCATGGGTCACGTCGGTCATCACCCGGCCTCCGTCGGCTCGTGCACGCCGCCGTGGGGCTCCTCGGCCGGCCCGTCGTCGTGGTCGTCGGGATGGTGCTCGTCCTCCAGCGGTTCCAGTCCCCACCCGATCATGGCCGACACCAGGATGAGCGCTCCGATGACGATCAAGGCCTTGCCCCACGCCTGGAGGTGGTAGATGATCCCCCAGGCGATGAGAGGGATCCCCACTGCGGCAAGGGCGGGGAAGTAGGACGGGTTGGGGAGATGGATCGGCTCGGGCGGGTTGAGGCCGGACTCCTCCAACTCTGCCAGCCGGGTCTCGGCTTCGGGACGCCGGATGGCCCGCCCCTCCTCGTCCTCGGTGTACTTCTGGCGCCAGAAGTCGTCGAGTGAGGAGACGACCGGGCTCACCCCGAAGTTGTACTCGGGCGTGGGGTTGGGGGTAGTCCATTCGATGGTGCGAGCATCCCACGGATCGATCCCCGAGGGCTCCCCGTGGGTCTTGGAGCGCCACCAGTTGTACATGAACACCAGGATCGACACGGCGATTATGAACGATCCCACGGTGGCCGCCTGGTTCCACGGCTCGAGGCCGGTCTCGGGGGCGTACTTCCAGGTCCGGCGCACCATTCCCTGCAGACCCAGCCAGTGCATGGGGGCGAAGGTGAGGTTGAAGCCGATCAGCATCAGCCAGAAGTGGATCTTGCCCAGCTTCTCGCTCATGACCCGGCCCCGCAGCTTCGGATACCAGTAATAGAGGCCCGAGAAGATCCCGAAGATGGACCCGCCGAACAGCACGTAGTGGAAATGAGCGACGATGTAGTAGGTGTCTGTTTGCTGCCAGTCGGATGGGACGACCGCATGGGTCACCCCCGACAAGCCGCCGATGACGAACATCGCCACGAAGCCAATGGAGAACAGCATCGGCGTGGTGAGGCGGATCCTCCCCAACCACATCGTCCCGAGCCAGTTGAATATCTTGATTCCGGTCGGGATGGCGATGGTCATGGTGGCGAGGCCGAAGGCGGCCTGGGCGACGGGGGTGATGCCGGAGGCGAACATGTGGTGGGCCCAGACGCCGAAGCCGAGGAAGGCGATGGCCGCCCCTGCGAACACCACTGCGGCGTACCCGAAGAGAGGCTTGCGGCTGAAGGTGGGGAGCACCTCGGAGACGATTCCCATCGCGGGCAGAATGAGGATGTAGACCTCGGGGTGGCCGAAGAGCCAGAACAGGTGCTGCCAGAGGATCGGGTCTCCCCCGTTGGTGGCCTCGAAGAAGACCGTTCCGAACTGGCGGTCGAAGGCGACCATGAAGAGGGCAACGGCGATGATCGGCAGCGAGAACAGCAGCAGGAAGGCCACCACCGTGGTCATCCACGAGAACACCGGCATCCGTAGCAGGCGCATCCCCCGGGCCCGCATGTTGAACACGGTCACCAGGAAGTTGACCGCGGAAATGAGCGAGGCCAGGCCGAGGATCTGCAGCCCGAGGGCCCAGTAGTCCATGACGGTGCCGTTGGAGTAGAAGGGCCCGGCGTTGGGCTGGTATCCGAACCAGCCGCCGTTGGGCGAGTCGGCCAGGAAGTTGAACCCTCCGGGACCTCCGTTGACCGGGATCGTCCCCCCTACTCCGTCGGGACCGACCGGGGCCAGGTTGGTGCCGAAGATGAACGTCGTGTAGAGGAAGATCCCGCCGGACGCGAAGATC
This sequence comes from uncultured Acidimicrobiaceae bacterium, assembly GCA_964617995.1. Classification (GTDB taxonomy): domain Bacteria; phylum Actinomycetota; class Acidimicrobiia; order Spongiisociales; family ZC4RG35; genus CAZTXD01. The sequence goes on along the minus strand of CAZTXD010000004.1, from coordinate 5,883 downwards.
CACCACGACAGGGCGTTGAGACGGGGGAAGGCGACGTCGCGGGCGCCGAGCTGGAGGGGGAGGAGGTAGTTGAAGAAGGCCGCCGAGACCGGCATGACGAAGAGAAAGATCATGGTGGTGCCGTGCATGGTGAACAGAGAGTTGTAGGCACCGGCGGTCAGGAACTCAGAGTTCGCCTGGGACAGATGGATCCGCAGCAGCAGGGCTTCGATGCCACCGAGGATGAAGAACACGAAGGCGGCGTAGCCGTACATGATCCCGATGCGCTTGTGGTCGACGGTGGTGACCCACGACCACAGCCCGTACTCGCCCCTCGGCTTGCGGAAGATCGTGGTGGCAGGACGCGCCGCGAGATCGGTCATTGCTTGCCTCCGGCGGTGTTGTCGGTTGTCGGTCGTCGGTTGTCGGTCACGGTTCGTACCTCGTGGTGGATGTCTTCCTCGGATCTCTCACTGGAGCTGACCTCGTCAGATCGAGTACTGAGGACTGACAACTGAGGACTGATGACCGAGGACGCCGAGCGCAGCGAGGTGTCATTCGTTGCTCCTCAGCCAGGCGATGAGACTGTCGATCTCGGCTTCGGTCAGCGCCAGGTCGGGCATGAAGCTGCCGGGCTTGACCTGCGGTGGATCTGCCAGCCAGCGTTTGAGGGCCTCGTCGAAGGTCTCGTCCTCCTCGGGGAGTACCGCCCCGGCGAAGGTCGTCCGGTACTGGTCGCCGAAGTGGGTGAGGTTGGGGCCGTTGAACGCCTCTCGGGGGATCACGTTGTCAGAGATTCCCAGGTCGTTCTCCTCGAACTGGACGGTGTGGCACTGCACACAGAGGCCGTTGACGAACAACTGGAGCCCATCCCACTCGGGCGTGCCCTCCTCGGGAATGGCTGCCGGTTCGAGCTGGTGGTCGAGCCACGCCTCGAAGTCGGGACGGGGGAGGGCCCGCACCTCGGCGCGCATCAGGGAGTGGGATAGACCACAGAACTCGGCGCAGTGCCCGTAATAGGTCCCCGGCTCGTCGGCCTGGAGGCGAAGCACCGTCTCCTGGCCGGGGATGAGGTAGCGCTTGCCGTTGAGCTTGGGGATCCAGAAGTTGTGGATGACGTCGTCGGCGGTCATGACGGCACACACCTCTTCGTCAGCGGGAATCACCATCACGTTGGCGGTCTCGACGGTGGCGCCCTCCGGCATTCCCTCCAGCCCCGAATAGCGGTACTCGAACCACCACTGGTGACCGATCACCTCCACCCGCATGGCCGCCGGATCGCACTCACTGAGCTCGAAGATGTTGCGGACCGTCGGTACGGCGATACCCGCCAGGATCAGGGCGGGAATGATGGTCCACAACACCTCCAGCCTGGCGTTGCCGTGGATCTGGCGGGGTTCCTTCCTTCCGGGACGATCCCTGAAGACGACCATCGCCACGATGATCGCCCCCTGCACCAGCACGAATACCCCCGTGGCGATCCAGAAGACCGGCCAGAACAGGCCGTCGATCGTACGGGCGAAAGGACCCTGGGGGTCGAGGGAGTTGAGCGGAGCGTCGTCCACCGCCGGATCGATGAACTGACACGCCGACAGGCCGAGCGCCAGCACGGACACTCCCAGGAGCCGGAGCGAGCGGAGTCGGGATCCCATCGGCCCGCATCATACGGTGACCCGAAGAGGTGGACCAACCTTGTGCGAGGCCGGGATCCGGGGACACTCGACCGACTCAGCCGCCCGCGTCGGAGAGGGCGCTTTCGAGCTCCGCCGGATCGATGGTTCCCTCGAATCGAGCCGTGATCGTGCCCGAAGGGTCGGTCACGAACACCCAGGGCTCCGACGGCAACGCCCACAAGTCGACTGCCTCGACGGTGACGAGATCCTCGAAGGTGTCGGCGTCGAGGTTCTCATAAACCTCTATGTGCAGGAAGTCGGCTCCGGGATGAGCTGCCGCCACTGCCTTGACGTTGTCGAGCACGGGCCCACAGGTGTTGGAGGTGCAGAACGCCGGCGTGGCGAAGACGATCACCGTGGGACGATCGTCGGTGAGCGCCTCGTCGAGCGAGAGCCGATAGAGGCTGGGGTCGGGGTCGGGATCGGTGGTGATCTCGGCCAGGGAGTGGGTCGACACGGTTCGGGTGGCCACCGCGGGTGCGGGATCGCCCACCTGGGGCATGGCGGTGTCCTCTCCCACCACCAGAGCCGCGGGTGCGGTGGAGGCGAATCCGTGGGCGGTGATCGTCACGGACCATCCACCGGCGGAGGGAAACTCGACATTTGCCCGATAGAGCCCGCGGACGTCGGGCACTGCCCACACGAACTCGAGCGGGACGTCGGCGATCGTCTCCTCTCCCGGGCCCCTGAAGGTGGCTGTGGCCGACAGGTCGGGTGAAGCGAGGAACTCCTGGGTCTCGGGGTCGACGAGACCCAACAGGACCCGCTGCTCCCCGACCTCCAGGGAAGCGGGGCTGGAGGCGACCAGGGCCAGCGGCTGATCGTCGCCGCCGCATGCGCCCAGCACGATCAGCGCCACGACGAGTGGAGTGAGGCGGGTGAGAGGCGGGCGGAACCGCATGGGCCGGAGTCTGGTCGTTCCCCGGTGCTGTGCAACCCCGCTGATCCCGGCTGTGCCTCCGACCGGGGGGTCGGTACCCTGTCGGGATCGTGAACTCTCCGGCAGTCGTCGTCGCCCCGCCGGTCCGGGGCGGGAGCTTGGTGTCGGCGTTCGTGGCGCTCACCAAGCCCCGCATCATCGAGCTCCTTCTCATAACCACGGTTCCGGCGATGGTCCTCGCCGCCGGGGGATGGCCGGGGTGGTCGCTCGTCACGGCCACCTTGGTGGGAGGCACACTCTCGGCGGGAGGGGCCAACGCTCTCAACAACTGGTTCGATCGCGACATCGACGGGGTCATGCGCCGCACGCGCGGGCGGCCGCTGCCGGATCGGCGGCTCTCCCCGGAGGCGGCGCTGTGGTTCGGGGGGATACTCGGAGTGGCCGGGTTCGTTTGGCTGTGGGCCTTCACGACCTCGCTCGCCGCGGTCATCTCGACGCTGGCCCTCCTCTTCTACGTGTTCGTGTACACGATGGGGCTGAAGCGTCGCACGGTCCAGAACATCGTGATCGGGGGAGCTGCCGGAGCCGCTCCCGCCCTGGTCGGATGGGCGGCGGTCCGCGGCGATCTCGCCCTGCCTGCCTGGATCCTCTTCGCCATCGTCTTCTACTGGACGCCTCCTCATTTCTGGGCCCTGGCCCTCCGTTACGAGGAGGACTACGCCGCCGCCGGTATCCCCATGCTGCCGGTGGTGAGAGGGACCGAGGCCACCACCCGCTCGATGCTGATCTACTCGGGGACGATGGTGCTCATATCGCTCATGCTGGTTCCGGTCGTGGAGATGGGATGGATCTACCTGGTCACCGCCGTCGGCGCCGGGGCGTGGTTCCTGTGGGAGACCTTCCGGGTGAGGATGGACGCCGGGCGGGCGATGAAGCTGTTCACCGTGTCGACGGTGTACCTCTCGGTGCTGTTCGCCTCCGTTGTCGTGGACGTGTTCGTCCGATGATCGACGCGGTCATCCTCACCCTGGTGTGGATCTTCCCGGTGGCCGTGGTGGCTGCAGTGGTATGGAAGGCGATCCGTGCCCGGGGGACCCGATCGTGATCGCATTCATCACCTATCCGCCCATCCCCATCTGGGATGTGGGGCCGCTCCAGTTCTCACTCCACGGCGTGTTCGCGGCGCTGGGCTTCGTGGTGGGGGCTGTGCTGGCGACCCGAGAGGTGCGACGCCGCGGTCTCGACGCCGACGCCTATCAATCGGCGCTCACGTGGGGGCTGATCGGGGCCCTGATCGGGGCGCGCTATCTGACCACTCCGGCCGCCTTGCTGGAGGGGATGCCCCTCCTCGACGCTCTCCATCCGCTGCGGGGAACCTTTTCCATCATGGGCGGGTTCGCCGGCGGCATCATCGGCGGCCTGGTCCGTATGCGGCGTCTCGGCCTGCCGGTCCTGCCCACTCTCGACGCCTCCACCGTGGGACTGGCGAGCGGCACCGTGGTGGGGCGGATCGGCGACCTGGCCATCGTCGAGCATCTCGGTCGGGCCACCGACGTCCGGTGGGGCTATGCGGTGCGACCCGGCTACGACCTCGCTCCCCAACACGACATGCTCGAGTGCACGGTCACGACGGTCCTGCCGGGGGGCCTCTGCCCGGTGCCGGACGTGGGGGCGATGGCGGGGTCGGTCGGCGCCGGTGCCCCGGGCATCTATCACCACGTCGCCGCCTACGACATGCTGGGCGCCGCCGTGCTGCTCGGTCTCCTCTACGTGCTCGCGGGGCGTTTCGAGTTCGCCCCCGGCCGGCTGTTCTTCCTGTGGGTGGCGTGGTATGGATTCCAGCGGTTCCTGCTCGACTCGCTCCGCTTCGGAAGTGGCGACGCCACCGTCGGTCCGTTCACGTGGAATCAGGTCACGGGTCTCGTCGCGGGTGTGGCCGGAGCCATCCTCATCTGGTGGGTGGGCTCCCACCGGTTTTCGCGCACCAAAAGCGCGCTATAGCGCGCTTTTGGTGCGCGAAAACGGGATCGGTTGCGGGTGAGGCGGGTGAGGGGTAAGGTGTCGGGGCACATGTCATCTCAGCGCTTCTACGGCTATTTCTTCTTTACCGGGTCCGAGCCCGGGAAGACGTGATGGCCTGACGAAGACACGAGACCACCACCGAACCCGGAGCCGGACGCTCCGGGTTTTTCTATGCCCGGGGCGGTCCCTCCTCAGGAGAGTCATGGAACGCAAAGCCCACAAGAGCCCCGGAAGAGCAGCCACCATCGTGTCGGTGGGTCCCGCCCGGATCGGCCACGATCCCCTGGCGGTGATCGCCGGTCCCTGCGCCGTCGAGTCCGAGGAGCAGATCATGGCCGTGGCGGAGGCGGCGGCCGAGGCCGGTGCCTCGATCCTTCGCGGTGGCGCCTGGAAGTCGGCTTCCTCCCCCTACGACTTCAGAGGCCTGGGGGCGGAGGCCCTGGAGATGCTGGCGGCGGCGGGCCGGGTAGCCGGCCTCCCCACCGTCACCCAGGTGCTGGAGGCTGCCCATGTCGAGCAGGCTGCCGAGGTCGTGGACATGCTCGAGATCGCCTCCGGCAACATGCAGGACTTCGAGCTGTTGCGACTGGCCGGTCGCAGCGGGAGGCCGGTGCTGCTGCGGAGGGGCCCTTCGGCCACGCTCGACGAGTGGCTGTGGGCTGCCGAGTACCTGTTGGCGGAGGGCAACGACCAGGTGGTCCTGGTCGAGAGGGGCATACGGACGTTCGGGGGGGTGGTGGGAGCCGACACCCTCGACATCGGTGCGGTGCCCACACTGAAGGAGCTGACGCACCTCCCGGTCATGGTCGACCCATCCCACACCTCCGGAGGGTCGATGCGGGTGCAGCCTCTAGCACTGGCGGCCCAGGGGGTGGGAGCCGACGGCTTGATCGTCGAGGTGCATCCCCGGCCCGAGGTCGCCCAGACCTCCTTCGCCCAGATCGGTATCGGCGCCTTCGAGGAGCTGATGACCGCCCTAGGCATCTCCCGGGTCCGGCGTCACATCGACCAGATCGACCGCCAGATCGTGCGCTTGCTCGCCCGACGCCAGGCCCTGTCCCTCGAGATCGGGACCGTCAAACAGGAGCGGGGAATGCCCGTCCACATCCCGGGGCGAGAAGGTGAGCTGCTCGAGATCGTCTGCGATGAGGCGCGCCACCTCGGCGTCGACGAGGATCACGTGCGCGCCCTCTTCGAGATGGTGCTGCTCGAGTCTCGACGGTTGCAGCACGAGATGAGGGACCAGACCACCGAGACACCGGCCGCCTCCTGACCCGTTTTCGCGCATCGAATGCGCGCTATAGCGCGCCTTCGATGCGCGAAAACGGG
>CAZTXD010000003.1:18469-70564 GCA_964617995.1 uncultured Acidimicrobiaceae bacterium | reverse complement strand
GCTAAATGGCTGGACAGTCCGGCTGGGGCAGCGTAAGTTGTCGGCTCCCGACGGAAGGAGAACCCAAAGGTGACGATGTTCATCAGCAACGGCGTTCCCTCCGCCGCCGGCATCCTCGCCGGCTGACGGAGCGAAACGCCCGTCAATCGACTCCGCGCGAGTCATCCGACCCCGGGCCGTCATCTCCGACGCGCCCTGCAGTGAAGGAGCATGCCATGGTGCATACCTCATACCGCGCGGTCGACGCCGTCCGTCGGGCCCGATACCACCGGCCTGAGGCCGAGAGGCCGGTCCGAAGGAAGAACGACAGAGACCGCTACCGAAGACCTCCCCGGGACAAACCCCGGAGGTCACGATGACGACGGGCCCGCCCCATCGGGGGCGGGCCCGTCCCACGTCCGGATCATCCCAGGGGTCGGCAGATCCGGCAGGGCCGGAACCCGGCGGCGGCTGCTTCGGCGTCCGACCGGAACATGGCCAGGTGATCGGCTTCGATGCGGCGGGCGGCGTGACACGAGGGCACGCAGAAGATCCCGGTCGTGTTCGAACCCAGATAGCGGACGCCCGAGCTCGCCAGATCCTCCAGGCGCTCCGGCTGGGCGCCCTCGTGGCGGAGCAACGTCCACTTGTTCTCCGGCCCTCCCAGTGAGTAGGCGCCGATCCGACCATCCGATCGCACGACCCTGTGACAGGGGATGATGAGGGGCACCGGGTTGGTGGCCATAGCCGAGCCCACGGCCCGTGACGCCCCCGGCTTGCCGATGTGCCGGGCGAGCCAGCCGTAGGACCGGACCTCTCCCCGGGGGATGGTGGCCGCCTGCTCCAGGACCGTGCGGCGGAACGAGGACACGTCGGTGAGGTCGAGCGGCAGGTCGCCGGGTCGTCCTTCCTCCAGGGCCCGGGGGATGCGACTCGCCCACTCTCTCGGCGGCCTGGCCTCCACGGCGGCATCGTCGACCTCGTCGATGAGCCTCACCTCCCGGACTCCGGCCGGGGTGAACACCACCCCCACCCGTCCCACGGGGGCGTCATGGACGCTGAAGCCGGCCACGATCCCCACCCCCAGGGCAACGGAAGTGGCGGTGCCTGCAGGGGCGGCGGAGCGCAGATTGCTCAACCCGGTTTCGATTTCGCTCGTCATTGTTCTGTCTCCATCACTCGTCTCAGCTTCTCCAGGCCACGATGGACGTCGCTCCTGACCGTCGTCTCCGGGCGGCGCATCGCTTCGGAGATCTCCTCGTAGTCGAGTCCGACGACGTGCCGCAGTACCACGGCGCGTCGCTGCGCTATCGGGAGCACGGCCAGCCTCCGGTCCCAGGCAGCGGCATCGGCCGGTTCCGGGTCCTCGGAAGCGAAGCGGTCCTCTAGCTCCACCGGAGTGGGACGGCGGGACCGATCGCGGATGTGGTTGCGGCCCAGGTTGAGGGCGATCGTCCACACCCAGCCCCGCAGCCGGAGCTCCCGGATGCGGTCGGCGTCGTAGCCGCTCAGGGCCCGGTAGGCCCTGATGAACGTCTCCTGGGTCAGGTCCTCGGCCTCGTCGGCTCCTGTCAGCCGTCTCAGGCCGGAGAAGACGTCGGTCGACAGGTGGTCGACGAGATCGGGGAAGGCAGCGTCGAGGTCGGAGGCAAGCCGCAGGCAGAGGTCGTCCATCACCATATAGAACCCCCGGTCACCCGCTGCTGTTGCACTCACGGTCCCATCAGCGAGATGAGGGCGATGGTGGCACCGACGAGGATCAGGGTGACGCCGCCGGCGAGGAGAGGTAGCGTCGCCCAGCGCACAGCCGCCTCCAGTCTCGAGACCACCGTGTCGCGGGCAGAGTCGAGGGTGAACTCGATCCGGCGGGCGGTGGCCGCGACCGAGTCGGGTGGCGTGCCGGCGGCTCCTGGTGGCCAGGCCCGGGTCAGGATCCGGGTCACGAGAGCCGTCGTGACGGGAGCGACGAGAAGACCCACCAGGGGGAACCGACGGCGGGCAACTCTCGTCATCGTGGGCAGAGCGGCCACGATCACCAGGCCCCGGGCGGCGTCACCGACGCCCACTTTCAACCTTCCGGATTCGATGTCGGAGGCGACTCGTCCGGCCATTCTCCCCGCCAGGTCGAACGCCCTGGTGGTCTCGCGGGGGGTGCGCCGGCGTACCCGCCGTACCAGCAGGAGTGCGGCGGTTCCCAGCCCCAGCGTGGCACCGGTGGCCACAAGGGCGATGCGCTCCTCCGGCGACCACTCGCCCAGAGCGGCGGCGAGCGACAGGGACACCAGCACAGCGAGACCGGTCCCGGCTGCGATCAGCAGATCCCCGACCAGGCCGACCAGACCCGACCAACCGGTGACGGCGTCGACCAGCTCGTCGTCGGCATAGTCGGCGAAGTCGATCCCGGTTCGTGCCTGCAACTCGGCGCGCAGATGGCTGCTGCTTGCGTTCACCGGTAGCCCCCGGAGAGGTGATCCATCCACCGAAGGTACCCGACCAACGGTGTCGAAAGCCGTCAGCCCGTCCGATCGTCTCCCGGGGCGAGGGGAATGGAGCCATCTACGCGATGCATCTCCTCATGAGCGGCGACCAGCTCCTCCCAGTCGGCGGGGTGGGTCATGTCGACTGCCAGGAGATGGCTGGTGCGGGGACCGTCGCCGCGGTCGAAGTCCCGCGCCCGCCGGATGAGAGCACGGGAAGCGTCGTCGATCCTCCTGTGCTGGGCCAGGTGCTCGGTCCACGACTGGACGACGAATACTTCCGTGAACCGCTCCGGCCGTCCCACGTTCCGGTAGAGGCGCCACCGGTAGGCACCGGTCGAGAGACGCACGAGGCGCAGCTTCCGCATCAGGCCCACGAACTCCTCGTAGTCGCCCTGGTCGATGGTCCAGGTGCTGACCACCATCACCGGGCCCCCGTCGACGGCTTCGGGATGGTCGGCGAGCCCGTGGTCCTCGCTGAACTCGGGGGCGATCACCTCGTCGAGCGGGGGAACCCGGAACCAGGGCGCGGCTGCTCCCAGCAGGACGGTTCCGACCGACAGAAGGGCGATGGCTGCCCCAGCTCCCACCAGGTCGGCCAGCGCCCCACCGAGAATGGACCCCAGCGGGAGGATCCCCGTGAAGGCCAGCGTGTAGAGGCTCATGGCGCGGCCCCGGATCCACTCAGGGCTGATCGTCTGGGTGGTGGCGTTCAACGTCACGAGAGTCAGGACCCAGCACGCACCGGCTATCGCCAGGCCTACTCCCACCACCACCACGGTGTCGACGGTCCCCAGCGCGATTCCTGCCAGCCCGAAGGTGATGATCGTCGACGAAGTGGCGCGGCCTCCCAATCGTTCCATGACGTGCTGGCGGGTGAAAGCGGCCACCAGCGCTCCCACACCCATGGCTCCCAGCAGGAATCCGTAGGTTCCCGCCCCGCCGCCCAGCTCCTCCGTTCGCGAGGGGAGGGCGCTCTGCACCACCGCGGTGGTGATGGCGAAGAGTGCCAGCAGGCCGAGGAGCCGTCGGAACGCGGGCGTGAAGCGCGCGAACCTGATCCCGAGGCCGATGGCGGAGGCTATGGACGCCGACTCGGGGGCGGGCAGGTCGAGTCTGCGACCGATGAGGACGATCGCCACGATCACGCCCAGGAACGACACGGCGTTGATACCGAACGCCACCGCCGCCCCGGCGGTCGCCACCACCAGACCCGCCAGGGCCGGTCCCACCGCCCGGGCGACGTTGAACCCGGCCGAGTTCAACGCCACGGCCGAGGCCAGCATGCCCCGGGGCACCAGGCTGGGAACGATCGCCTGCCACGCGGGCAGGTTGAAGGCCACGCCGACGCCGATGACCAGCCCGAGCCCGAGCAGGAGCGGGGGGGTCATGGCGTCGAGGAGCGTCACCACCGCCATGACGGCGGCGGCACTACCCATGAGGATCTGAGACGCCAGCATGACCCGGGCGCGGTCGCTCATGTCGGCTATCGCGCCCGCGGCCAGAGCCAGGAAGAGAAGCGGCAGCGTGTTGGCGGCCTGCATGAGCCCGACCCATGTCGCCGAGCCCGTCAGCTCCAGCATCAGCCATGACGCCGCCACCACATAGAAGAACGAGCCCAGGTTGGAGAAGAGGGACGTCACCCACAGGCCGCGAAAGCGACGTATCCGGAGTGGCGCCACCGCTGTCATCGGCGGTCGAGTGTATGCCGGTCGTGAAGTCGCCTCGTCGGTCGATCAGACCGACGGTGACGGCACCGGCAATGCTGAACCCCCGATACCGTCTCCTCACCCAGCGAGGGCGTCGTTCAGTGGTGCCGTTTCCTTCGATCCTCATAGGATGCCGCCCGAGCGTGACTCGGGTGACACACATTCGCCGTTGTGGACTGCGACGCCGAACGTCGTTGGCTCTCGTCTGCGTCTGCCTGTTCATGGCCTGCGGTGAGGCTGCCGAGGTGGCGCCGGTCTCCTCCGATACGCAGGTGGAGGAGACCTGTGAAGCGATAGCCGATGCCATGGTGGCCGACATTCAGCACTTCCTCGACCAGCTCGGCGATCGGGCCCGATCTGAGGCACTGTTTGTTGCCCCACTCGATCGATGGCTGCAGGCATACGTCGATCACCACCGCGGGATATCCCGCTTCGCTGTGTCGATGGCGGTGGATGCCGATCCGGCGGCTGTGGGCGAGCTCATGGAAAGTCTGGAACGGAGCGAGGGCGTTCATTCCGCGGTCGTCCTCTCCGGCTCCGAGCTGGAAGAGGCATCATCGGGCTTCGGCGGTGATCCGGCTGCGCCGCTGCCGTCGGTGGACCTCGCTTCGCTGCCCGACCTGATAGTGGTGGAGGTCCCGACGGACAGCCTCACGCGGGTCATCGACACTGCCGAGCAGGCGAAGGACGTGGATCGGGTCGTCGTGGATCAGGCCACGGTCGAAGCTCTCGACCGGGGCGTGGCGGCCTCCCTCCTCCCCGATGCGCCCCCGCTGGAGGCGGGGACACGGGACGCGGTGGAGTCGGACTGCGACGATCGCCTCGTCGAGCTGCTTCGGGAGAGACGGGATCTGCTCGTTCCGGGAGGCGAGGCCGGGGAGCACTTCATCGCCGTGCTCGACGTGACGGAGCGCTAGGGCTCGCATGACCCCACGGGGAGCGAGAACCCGTTTTCGCGCATCGAATGCGCGCTATAGCGCGCATTCGATGCGCGAAAAGGAGATGAGGGTGGTCAGTAGTCGATGCCCCGGCGGGCCATGATGCCCTGGTCGTAGGCGTGCTTGACCTTGCGCATCTCGGTGACGGTGTCGGCGACATCGACCAGCTCGGAGGGGGCGTCGCGGCCGGTGCAGATGACGGTGACGTCGTCGGGCCGGCTCCGGATCGTCGCCACCACCTCGGCGATCGGAACCCACCCCCAGTTCATCGGGTAGGTGATCTCGTCGAGGACCACGAGGCGATGTTCGCCGGCGGCGATGATGTCGACGGCGCTGGCCCAGGCGGCGACGGCGATCGCCTCGGATTCCTCCATGTCGTCGGAGTCCCAGGTGAAACCGTCACCGAGGGTGAACCAGTCCACACCGAGCCGGCGGGCGACCTCCTCCTCGCCGACCGACCATTCCCCCGACTTGAGGAACTGCACCACCGCCACCCGCCATCCCCGGGCCACCGCCCGCATCATGGTGCCGAAGGCGGCCGTCGACTTTCCCTTGCCGTCTCCCGTGTTGACCAGCACCAGCGACGGAGCCCGCTTCGTTCCCCGGGGAGGTGGTTCGGTGGGAGGAGTCGACGTCGGGTCGCTCACGCCTGTACCAGGCAGAACGGGTGGCCCGACGGGTCCAGGAACACCCGGAAGGTCGTGCCGGGCTGGTACTCGGCCTTGCGGGCGCCCAGAGCGAGGACCGATTCCTCCCCGACGTCGAGGTCGTCGACGTCGAAGTCGAGGTGCAGCTGCTGCGGGTGGGCGCTGCCGGGCCACTCCGGCGGGGCATGGTCGTTCACCTCCTGGAAGGCGATGGTGGCGCCCGAGTCGGAGACGAGCTGGATCCAGCTGGTGTCGTCGTATGGCTCGATCCGCCATCCGGTCAGGTCGGCGTAGAAGCGGGAGAGGGACTCGGTGTCGTCGGTGTCGATCGCCACCAGGGCGAAACGGGCGATGGGGGTCACGTCTCCTCCTCGGTCGATATCAGCTGTACCGGGTCGCCGGTGCTCACCCGGCCTTCGGTGAGGACACGGGCATACATCCGGCTCCATCCCGGGTGCTTGCGGTCGTTCATCCGGTTGAACCGTCCGTTCAGGAACCACCGGGCGTTCTTGGAGCAGGGAGCAGCGGGGAAGGTGATCTCGAGCAGGGCCTCGCCGACCCGTAACCGGGCACCGGGTCTCACGAGGTCCCAGTCGACGCCGGCGAGCGTCAGGTTCTCCCCGGCCGCGCCCGGGAAGATCGGGTGGCCTTCCCGGCGGAGCCTCTCGATGACGTCGACGGAGAACAGGCACACCGCCTGGTCGGGGCCGCCGTGGTGGACCTTGTCGGCCTGGTCGTCGCCGGACACTCCGGAGACGGCGACCACGGCCTCCGCCACGGGCAATTTGGGTACGCCCCCGTTGGACACGTTGATCTGGTGAACTCGACCGGCCATGATTCGTCAGTCCGCAGGGTAGGAGCTTCATGGCAGACAACGTCACAGTCCTCGACCATCCGCTCATTCAGCACAAGCTGACGCTGATGAGGCGCAAGGAAACGGCCTCGTCCGACTTTCGTCGCCTTCTTCGCGAGATCGCCGGCCTCATGACCTATGAGGCGACCCGGGATCTCCCCGTGCACACAGAGCTCATCGAGACGCCCATGGCCCCGATGAACGCCCCCGTCATCGAAGGCAAGAAGCTGGTGGCCATCTCGATCCTGCGCGCCGGCAACGGTCTCCTGGAGGGGATCCTCGATCTCGTTCCCTCGGCCCGGGTGGGTCATGTCGGCCTCTACCGGGATCCCGAGACCCTGGAAGCGGTGGAGTACTACTTCAAGGTGCCCGAGGAGATGGCCGACCGGGACGTCATCGTCGTCGACCCGATGCTGGCCACCGGTCACTCCGCCGCCGCCGCCCTCGACCGCATCAAGGCGGTCGGCCCCCGTTCCGTTCGTCTCATGTGTCTGCTGGCGGCTCCCGAAGGGATCGAGTACCTGGCCGAGCACCATCCCGACGTCCACATCCTCACCGCCGCCGTCGACTCCCATCTCAACGACCACGGCTACATCGTTCCCGGTCTGGGAGACGCCGGCGACCGCCTCTACGGCACCAAATAGGTTTTTTATCAGCGAAACGGTGCGTCCAGCGCACCGTTTGCGCGGGGAAAAACCTCGAACCCCGGTGGACGACGGTCATCGGCGACGGAGGGCGTCGGCGAAGTAGATGAATGCCTCCTCGGAGCTCCGGGAGGGCACGAATCCGAACCGGGTCTTCAGGCGGGTGTTGTCGAGGACCGGTCGATAGCGCAGGAAATCGACCTGCTCGGGGCCGTACCTCCCGATACCGACCTTGCGCGCCGCCGACCGTACCGTCCGCAGTAGACCGGCCGGCACCGACACGACCGGCCTGCCGAGCAGTTGTCCGATGCGCTCCATGGTGACGGTCCCGTCTCCGGCCACGTTGAAGATCCCGGTTCTGTCGTGCGCCACGCCCGTTTCGATGACCGTGGCCAGGTCGTGATCCCAGATGAACACGAAAGGCGCCGACTCCGAGACCGTGAGCAGGATCCGCCGGCGGAAGAGCGCACTGGTGAGGTCGTCTGTTCCCGCCCCCAGGACCGTCCCGACCCTGAGTATCAACTGGCCCAGGGCAGGGTTGTCCCTTCGGGTCTGTGCCAGATCCTCCTCCACCCGGCGCATGCGGTCGGAGTAGGGGAACTCGGGGTTCCCGCGCAGCGGGTCGTCCTCGTTGAGGGGCATGGGGTTGTCGGCGTGATAGCCGTAGGCGGCCTCGGAGCTGGTGACCGTGAGGTGGCCCACCCCGGCGGAGATGCATCCCGCCACCACGTTGCGGGTCCCGTTCACGTCCGGGTCGTAGTGCCGGCCGCGATCTCCGCTGGTCTCCGGGACCGCCGCCAGATGGACCACATGGGTCACTCCCTCGGCCGCCATCATGTCACCGATCGTGGGATCCCCGACGTCCATCCGCCGCAGATCGAAAGGGACGGACGCCGGCCTCATGTCCACCCCGATCACGTCCACCTGGGCGGCGAGGCGGGTCCCGACCAGACGGCCGAGGTACCCGGCGGCGCCGGTCACGAGGATCTTCGTCATGCGATGGCGGGAGCGACGACGGTCATCGCTGCCGGCAAGCCGATCCTCCCCTTTGCGGCACGGCATTCTCCGTGCTTCGTCGGATCGGGGACCGTGGCCGGCCCGGCCGGTCCTGCCCCATGACGACGAACGTCACCCGGACCCCATCTCGTCGAGGTCGGCCTCCAACACCCGACGCTCCTCTTGGTCATCGACCTGGACGAGAAGGGCGCGCGCCGCCTTCATGTGGGCCTCGAAGGTGGCGAGGTCGTCCACGAGGGCTGCCGCCCGGGCGATGGCTTCGTGAGCGAACCCGGCCACGAAGGGATCCAATCCGGCCGACGTCTCGAGTGAGTGCTCGCCGAAATGACGTGCCAGAGTGGGGTAGCCGGCGAGTACCGCCGCCCGTGACACCAGCCAGTCGGCGATGGCCCGGTTCCTGGCGTCGCCCACCGCATACCAGTGGGCACGCTGGGCGAAAGCCGATGTGAGCATCTCGTGGCGCTCGTCGTCGTCGAGGTCGGAGCGGTCCATCAGCTCCCATGTGCGGTTGAAGAACCGCGGAGCGAACGTCCGATGCCACCTGGCTATGTCCTCGTCGGCCGGGTTCTCGACAGGATCGACCATTACAGGCAGCGTAGAGGGCCGGGTGGCTCGACGAAGCCGGAACCGAATCCGTGCTTCCGGTGTACTTGCCGTCAGGAGGTCACGATGAGAAAGGCACTATTGATGTCGGTCGCCCTCCTCCTCATTCTGCCGGGGTCCGCCCTGGCGGGAGGCGGGGGGCACACGAACCCCTGCCCAGGCTTCTCGGAAGGTGCCGAGCTGGGCATGGAGGACTCCTGCTATGACGGGGTGGCCCATTTCGTCCCGGCCGGCTCCTCGGTCACGGTGAGAAACCACGGGAACCTGCCCCACAGCGTCACCGCCGTGGACGGATCCTTCGACAGCGGCCTGCTCCAGCCCGGGGATACCTTCGAGGTCGCTGTGGACGATCCGGGTGTCGTTCGTGTCTACTGCACCCTGCACGGCACGACGGCGGGCGAGGGAATGGCCGGGGTCCTGATCGTGGGTGATCCGGCGGTGACCGCAGAGGACTCCGCCGTCTCCGCCCGGGTCGAAGGCCTCGCTCCTCCGGGTGTCGAGGTGACCGGCGAACGAGGGTGGAGGATGGTCACGGGTGCCGCCCTGGCGCTGGCACTGACCGCTCTGGTGGTGTCGATTCGCCACAGCCGTCCCACCGGTGGCTGACCCGGTAGGCGGGGGAGACGGCCATCGCCGCCTTCGCTACGGAATGGCTCCCACGGGGTGGAGTGATTCGGCGATCTCTAGGGCCTGCGACAGGTCGAGCGTCGTCTCGATCCGGTGGGTGACGGTGCCCTCCTCCCACATGAGGACGTTGGCGGCGAGACGTAGACGGGTCCTGTCGGCGGGGCCCTCCAGGTCCGGGACATCGATGATGTGGGGCGCTCCGCCGATCCACCAGCCGTCACGGCCCCGAACCGTCACCGGCTCCAGAGCGGTCGTCGCTCCGATCTCCTTTCTCGCTATCACATCTCCGTCGGGTCGGAACTGGGTGTGGAGCAAAGCGATTCCGCCGTCACCGGCAGCCGGCAGCACGTCGTTTCCATGCCACACGAGCGTCACCTGGATGGGATCCTCGGCGATCAAGTAGACGTCGTCGGGTGCGCCCAGGCGGGGATGCGACGCGACGAGCAGGGGGAAAGGAGCCGCCTCTGCGGCCTCGACGACCGAAACGGGCTCACCGAGCTCCAGGTCGCCGGGTGCCTCGAAGCCGGAGGCGGATCCGAACGAGATCTCGATCCCAGCTACGCCCAGCAGATCGGCCACGGCCTGCCTCCCGGCGGGCAGGGCCAGGATCCCGACGATGATCAACAGGGCCGCGGCGGCGACCTTGAACGGCCGGCCCGGGAGCGATCGGGCATCCGCGGTCTCGAGGAGGCGCCTCCTCACGACGGGAACCAGATCGGCGTCGTCGGGCCAGGAGATCCGGGTCGACAGGTCGGCCAGGGCCCTTTCGATGTCGGCGCGGTCACTCATCGTCGACCTCTCGCATCATCGCCCGCAACCGGGCGAGCCCACGATGGACACGAGACTTGACCGTTCCGGCCGGCACACCCAGCGTCCGCGCCGTCTCCGCCTCGGACAGCTCCAGCAGGAAGCGGTGGACGATCACGTTCCGGTAGCGGGTGGGTAGCCTCTCCACGGCGTCGAGGACCTGCCTTCTGCTCTCGTCGACGAGTAGGGAGGCCTCGGGAGATGGGGCCGCACCTCCCGTCGCCTCCTCGTTGACGACCCGGAGGGCCAATCGATCCTGACGCCCCCGGCGACGTCGACGGTTGAGGGCTTCGTTGCGGACGATCCTCAGCAGCCAGGGGCGAAACGGTGATTCCCGTCGGAACCTGCCCAGAGCCCTATGGGCCTTGACGAACGCTTCCTGGGTCACGTCCTGCGCCTCATCGGAGTCGCCCAGGACGACGTAGGCCACCCGCAGGGCCACCTGCTGGTGAGCCCGCACCAGCTCCTCGAAGGCCGAGAGGTCACCGTCGATCGTCCTTTCGATCAGCTCCGCTTCGTTCAGTGGACGGCCCTCCACCGACTTCCTCATCACCATGACTACACCAGTCGCCGCCGCTCGGTTCCGCCGGCGACCCGGAACCCACGTCCGGGTACCGGTGTATGGACGGGTATGCGCACAGCCATGGCCGTGATCATCGCGGCTCTGATCGCATCCTGGGTGGCGATGGCAGCCGGCGATGGGGCGACCGCGACCGACGAGTGTCCGGTGACTCTCCCCGGAGAGGGCTTGGCGGCGCCCCGACCGTTCCCGGTCAATCCCTCGGTGAAAGGAACGAACGACCTCGCCTGGTACGGCTCAGGGAGCCTCTGGACGGTGCTGCCGGTCGACGGCGTCTACGTTCCCCGCAAGAGCGTGTGGTGGTCGACCCGGTTCCCGGGAGGCCGCCAGGAGGAGCGCCCCGAGATATCGGTGACGTGGGAGCGCCTGGATGCCGACCGAGCTCGGATCATGGAGCCCGGCCCAGGCACCAACGCTCACACCGCCATCGACGGCTGGTTCATGATCGCCGGAGTCGATCCCGATGAGCCCGGCTGCTGGCGGGTCACCGCCGACTACAAGGGGGAGTCGCTGAGCTACGTGTACCTCAATGGCTGACGCGTCGGGCCGGTGGCCGCCTCCAGCAGCTCCTTCAGCCGCCCCAGGTCGGCCTCGACCTGACTCACGTCGGCGGCGTACTCCTCGTCGGACATGCCGGGAGCCCGGAAGGCGGTGAAGATCACCTCGCTGCCCTCGCCGTTGGGAACGACCCGCATCGGGATGTACACCTCACGGCCGTCGCTCGTCTGGATCGTGTGGTCGGCGACGCCGAAGTCGTTGGCGTCGACGAGTCTCAACAGGGCCTCCCCGGCGGGTGTTCCCATCCGCCAGCCGTCGTCGGTCGGCACCGCCGACTGGAAGAAGGACCACTCCGCCAGCTTGGAGGGATCCGAGATGTAGGCATACACCGTGTCGGCGGGGCGGGTGATCGACACGGTGACGGTGGTTGCCTCGTACATCGACCCGGGATTCAGACTTCCGCCGGCAACGGGAACCACCGGAGAGCCTCGGACGAGATGGGGAGCTGTCCGGAGCTGTCGCCGTCGGGATGGACGCTCGCGAGGATCCTGCGGGCCTCGGTCAGGTGATCCGCCAGTCGTTCCAGAGGCTCGACGTCCCGCTCGGTGGCGGTTCCTCCCAGGAACGCATCCAGGGTGAGCGGGGTGGCGGCGAGGCCGTCCCGATGCCGCCACCCTCCGGTGGCGGTTTCGAATCGATACCGGGGGAGCAGACGCCATCCCGATTCTGCCACCAGATGGACGGCGTCCACCAGATAGTCGAACTCCTCTTCGGATATGAAGTAGTTGAAGTTGATCCTCACCCATCCCGGCTTGATCACCTCGCATCCGGCGGCGATCTCCGTCTCCAAACGGGCACTCGTGGCGTTGTCGATGCCGAGCAGCCGGTGCCCGTACGGTCCCGCGCAAGAGCATCCTCCCCGGGCCTGGATACCGAACAGGTCGTTGAGCACCGCCACCACGAAGTTGTGATGCAGGTAGCGGTCGGCGCCCAGGTGCTCGGGCGCTCTGACCACGAAGGAGACGATCGAGAGCCGGTCGGCCTCGGGATTGCCCAGGATGCGGATGGAGGGATTCTTGGACCAGGAGTCGATGGCACGGCGGATGAACTCGTGCTCCAGCTTGCGGATCAGGTCGGCCCCCACCTCCTCCTTGAGGGCGAACACCAGGCCGGCGCGAATCGACTCGACTATGGCCGGGGTGCCGCCTTCCTCGCGATGCTCGGGCTCGGCGACGTATCGATGGTGATCCTCGTTGACATAGGTGACGGTGCCTCCACCCGGGACCGAGGGAACAGGGTTGACGAGGAGATCCCGCCGCGCCACCAGGACCCCGGGTGTGCCCGGGCCGCCGATGAACTTGTGAGGGGATATGAAGATGGCGTCCTTGTAGTCGTCACCGTCGTTCTGCGGTGATCGCATCTCGATGCCGACATAGGGAGCGGCGGCGGCGAAATCCCAGAAGGACAGGGCGCCGTGGCGATGGAGGAGGGCGGAGATGGCCGACGTGTCCGAGATGATGCCGGTGACATTGGAGGCGGCGGAGAAGCTGCCGATTCGCAGGGGACGCCGGGAGAACTCGATGAGGCGGGCCTCCAGGTCACCGAGGTCGATGTGGCCGTCGGGGTCCTCGCGTATCTCGACCACGTCGGCGATCGACTCCCGCCACCCGAGTTCGTTGGAGTGGTGCTCGTATGGCCCAACGAACACCACGGGGCGCTCGTCGGGCGGAATACAGTCCGACAGCCCGTACCGGTCGTCCAGACCTGCCGGGATGCGGATCCCAAGAATGGTGATCAGCCGGTCGATGGCACCGGTGGAACCGGAGCCGGCGAATATGACGGCGTGCTCGTCGCGGTTGGCGCCTACGCAGCGACGGATGATGTCACGGGCTTCCTCCCGAAATCGGGTGGTCTGGAGCCCCGTTCCCGACGTCTCGGTGTGGGTGTTGGCATACAGAGGCAGGACCGCGGTGCGGATGTAGTCCTCGATGAAGCCGAGCGAGCGGCCGGAGGCGGTGTAGTCGGCGTAGGTCACCCGGCGCATTCCGAAAGGGGTGGCCACGGCCGTGTCCGCTCCTATCACCGAGTCGCGGATCTTCCTGACGAGGTCCGTCATGGGCCAAAGGGTACCGACTCGGACGCGATCGCACCATGGCGCACTTCGTCCATGGTGAGGTGATCGGCCGCGTCGAGTAGCTTTCGCCTCAAACCACTCCGCGATCAGGAGCGCCGCAGCATGCGTGAAGCCGTCATCGTCTCGACAGCCCGAACACCCATCGGGCGGGCCTACCGGGGGGCCTTCAACGACACCGAGGCTCCGTCGCTGGCTGCCCTCCCGATCATGGCGGCGATCGAGAGGGCAGGAGTGGGCGCCGACGAGATCGACGATGTCATCCTGGGATGCGCCATGCAGCAGGGCACCCAATGGCCCAACATCGGCCGTCTCGCGGCCCTCGCCGCCGGTCTTCCCTCGTCGGTGCCGGGCATGTCCATCGACCGCCAGTGTTCGTCGGGTCTCATGGCTGTGGCGACCGCCGCCAAGCAGGTGATCGTCGACGGGCACGACATCGTGGTAGGCGGTGGGGTCGATTCGATCAGCCTGGTCCAGAACGAGCATCTCAACCTCCATCGGGGCATGGACCCGGCCCTCCTCGAGATACAGCCCCACGCCTACATGCCGATGATCGACACGGCCGAGGTGGTGGCAGAGCGATATGGAATCCCCCGTGAGTCGAGCGACGAATACGCCCTGCAGTCCCAGCAGCGGACAGCCGCCGCTCAGGAGGCGGGTGTGTTCGACGACGAGATCATCGAAGTCACCGTCACGAAGAAGGTGACGGACAGGGAAACCACCGAGGAGTCGGCCGAGCAGGTGACGCTGCGTCTCGATGAGGGAAACCGGCCCGACACGACCCTGGAAGCCCTGGCGTCACTTCGCCCGGTTCGCGGAGAAGACAAGACCGTCACCGCAGGTAACGCATCCCAGCTCTCGGACGGAGCGGCGGCGACGGTGGTGATGGAAGCGGGAGAAGCCCGACGACGGGGCGTCGAGCCATTGGGTTACTACCGCGGGATGACCGTGGCAGGGGTGGATCCCGACGAGATGGGCATCGGACCGGTCTTCGCCGTGCCGCCGCTGCTGGAGAGAGCCGGTCTGACCACCGACGACATCGACCTGTGGGAGCTGAACGAGGCTTTCGCCGTGCAGGCCCTCTACTGCCGGGACCGCCTGAAGATCGACAACGAGATATTCAACGTGAACGGCGGGGCTATCGCCATCGGTCATCCCTACGGCATGACGGGCGCTCGGCAGGTGGGTCATCTCCTCCGGGAGCTGGGACGGCGCGGTGGGGGATACGGGGTCGTGACGATGTGCGTCGGTGGAGGCCAGGGCGCCGCCGGCCTGTTCGAAGCGGTGACCTGACCGACCCTGACCAGGCACCGACAACCGACAACCGAAAACCGACAACTCTGTCAGGCGTCGAGCTCCAGCAGGACGTCGAGGTTCTCGTACTTGGGGTCGCCGTCTATCAGGGCCAGGAGGCGCTCGGCCCATGCCTGGGTCTCGGGGAGGTCGTTGCTGCGTTCGGCGCTCTCCCACGAGTCGAAGTCGGCTTGGATGACATAGCGGCCGGGTTTGTCACGGAACTTCAGGAGTCGGCCACCGATGTATCCGTCGGGGACTGCGCTGTCGTCCTCGACGAGCTCACGGAGCGCCTGCTCGTCCGAGGCGTAGACGACGATGTGCTGACTGAACTTCACTTCCTACCTCCCGACGGGGCTGGCCGACCTGCGGGTAGAGGCTAATCCGTTTCCGGATGGCCGTACCATCAGACGATGGGAAAGGACGAAACCCACGTCGAGGTGGGCGGAGAACGAGTACGGGTCAGCTCTCCCGGCCGGGTGGTGTTTCCCCGGCAAGGGTGGACCAAGCTGGATGTGGTGGAGCACTTCCGCGCCGTCGCCGAGGGCGCCGTCAGGGGAATCAGCGACCGGCCGACGATGCTGAAGCGATACATGCACGGCGTGGACGAGGACCCCGTCTACCACAAGCGGGCGGCCAAGAACACCCCCTTCGACACGGTGCAGATCCGGTTTCCCTCTCAGCGCCCCGGCTCGATGAACGTTCCCCGCACCGAGGCCGACGTCATCCGTCTCGCCCAACTCGGCTGCCTCGACTTCCATCCCTGGCCGGTGCGCGACCGTGACATCGACCATCCCGACGAGCTCCGCTTCGACTTCGACCCGACTCCCGGGTACGACTTCGACGACGTGCGCACGGCGGTGGCGGGAGCCAAGGACCTGCTGGACGAGGTCGGCCTGGTGGGATGGCCCAAGACGTCGGGCAGCCGCGGCATCCACGTGTACGTACGGATCGAGCCCCTGTGGGACTTCCTCCAGACCCGTCGCGCCGTGCTGGCGTTCGCCCGGGAGCTGGAACGGAGGCTCCCCGGCCTGGTCACCACCAAGTGGTGGAAGGAAGAGCGGGAGGGCGTGTTCATCGACTACAACCAGAACGCCCGCGACAAGACCGTCTCCTCCGCCTACGGCATCCGACCCACCGGCTATGTCTCGGCGCCTTTCCGGTGGGACGAGCTCGACGACGTGCACATCGAGGACTTCCCCCTCGGTAGCTACGCCGGGGACCGCTACACCGCCGTCGGGGACCTCACCAGGGGCATCGACGACTCACCGGGACGGATCGAGACGCTGCTGGAGTGGGTGGTCCGCGACGACGCCGACGGGATCGGCGACGCGCCCTGGCCGCCCCACTATCCCAAGCAGCCGGGCGAGCCGCCGCGTGTGCAGCCGTCCAAGCAGCGCCGCCCCGACGACGAGTACTGATCCGGGTCAGATCGCGTCGCGGCGGTGCAGCGCCCATGTGAGGGCCGCCCAACCGATTACGACCACCGCCAGGATCTTGGCGCCGCCTCCCCCTGAGCCGGGAGCGACCGGTCCGAGCGCATCGGACAACTCGACGCTGCCTGCCGGTACCAGGTCGGCGTAGACCGAAAGTCCGAACCGCCACACCGAGGTGTTGGCCACACCCGTGACGAGGCGGGCGACGATCTGCTCCCAGACGATGACGTATCCCAGCCCGGTGAGGATGACTCTCGGGATGAGATACCCGACGGGAACGAACAAGGCGGAATAGCCGACTGCCGACAGCAGATACAAGGGGAAGGCCGCCAGGCCGGCCGCCGGATCGGCCCCCACGACCAGTCCGGCGGCGAGGACGAATCCCGCCGCCGATATCCCCACCAGGCTGGTCGCGGCGACGGCGGCACCGATCGAAAGGGCGGACAGCCCCGACCGTCGGATCGGGGTCAGATACAGGTACGGCATCGTCCCGTCGTCTCTCTCGTCTCGCAGCGTCGCGCCCGCCAGGATGAGAGCGGCGATGGGGAAGGTGGTGGCTCCCACCGCGGCCACGATGCCGATGGCGTCCTCGGGGCTGATCCCGCCACCCGTGGAGCCGACGACCAGAGTGACGATTCCCGGCACCCCGGCCAGCACCCCCAACCCGACCAGACGACCCGGCCGAAGCAGCATCCGGAACTGGTGGAGGAAGATTGCACGCCTCATCCTGTTCCCACCAGGTAGCGGAACACGCTCTCCAGCGACTCGTCCGTCGGTTCGACCCGACGGAGCTCGACGCCGGTTTCGGCGGCCACGCCAGGCAATCGATGAGCGAAAGACAGGGCGTCGCTGGTCTCGACTTCGATGGTCGGACCCCGGAGACGCACGCCGTCCACTCCCTCGACGCCCATCAAGGAGGTCGCCAGCTCGCGCGGTCGGTCGGAGTCGACCCGGATGAGGCGGGGCCGGTCGGTCATGGCGGCCCGTAGCTGGGCGACGGTGCCGATGGCGGCGAGACGCCCGTCGACCATGGCCACTATGCGGGTGGCCATCCTCTCCACCTCGCCCAGGACGTGAGAGGACACGATCACGGTCCGGCCCGCCTCGCCCAGCCGGACGAAAAGATCGATGAGCGAGGCTCGTTGCACCGGGTCGGCACCGTTGAGAGGCTCATCGAGGACGAGGATCTCCGGGTCGGAGACCAGCGCCGCCGCCACCTTCGCCCGCTGCCGCATCCCCTTCGAGAAACCCCCCAGGTCCCGGTCGGCGTCGGCTTCCATCTCGACGGTGTGGAGGGCCCCCGAGACCGCCCCCTCGGTGTCGCCTACCTTCCGCAACTCGGCGTTGAGCCGGACGAACTGGCGAGCCGACAGACGGTCGTAGACGGCCTCGTCCTCCGGAACCATCGCCAGCCTCCCGTAGACGGCCACCTCCCGGCGCGGGTCGGCGCCGAGTACGGTCACAGAACCGGCGGAGGGACGTTGGAGTCCGGTCATCACCCGGAGCAGGGTGGTCTTGCCGGCTCCGTTGGGGCCCAGGAGCCCGGTGACGCCGGGTCCGAACTGGAGAGTCACGTCGGATACAGCCACCTTCTGGCCGAACCACTTCGATACTTCCGAGAGCAGGACCGTGTCGGTCATGCCAGCTGTCCGTAACGACGGTGGATCCACCAGACTCCTCCCGCGGCGACGACCGAAATCACCACAAGCGAGACCCACGGCTCGAACCCCACCTGGATGGCCGGGTAGTCGCTGGTGCGGATGTCGAAGACCCAGTCCCGGATGACACGAGGATGCTGGTCGAGGGCGAGAAGTGTGACGAAGCGGGTCATCGGTGCTTCGATGAGGCCTATCCGTGAGGCGATCGAGCCTCCGGCGGTGAGGATGCCCAGGAAGATGGCGGCGGCGGCGCCCGTTCGGTTCACCACGGCCGAGATGGCGGTGACGATCCCGCCGTGGAGCGCCAGGTAACCGGCGGCGACCACCGGAATCTTCCATAGCACGTCGAGGTTGGCGCCCAGGTAACCCAGGAACCCATCCTCAGCCAGAAAGGCGAGGCCGAGATGCAACGCCACCTGGGGAGCCAGGTAGATGATGGCGGTGACGCCCAGGAAGGCCGTCAGCTTCGCTCCCAGATAGCTCCCTACCGTCAGGGGCCGCGAGAAGTACACTGAAAGCACTCCCTGGGTCCGGTCGGGTATGAGAAGAGTGGGCCCGGCCAGGGCGATGAACAGGATCCCGATCCACGAGAAGAAATCGAACAGCTCACCGTATCGGGGTAACTCGGCTGCGACGTCGACGGGCAGCTGCGAGGCGACGAAGTGGAGCCCGATGAAGACCGCCGCCAGGGTGGTGGCGATGGCGAGCAACGACCAGGGGAGTATCTTCCGCCGGGCCTTCCGACGAAGCCCCAGCACCCGACGAACACCGTCGCGCACCACCGCCCGCCGGGCACCGGCCATCCCCAGCCGGAGGCCGTCATAGCGGCGATAGCCACGATCGAAGATCACTTCGTCTGTCATCTTCTCCGCCCCGCCAGGAACTCGTCCTCCAGGGACCCGGCACCCCGCACGAGGCGGACGAGGCCGGCACCGGCCGAGGCCACCTCTTCGGTGATGGCCCTCTCCACCGCCCCGTCGTCGCCCGTCACCGCGATCCGCAGACCGCTGACGGTGGTCTCGTAGCCGCGGGCCCCGAGAGCGGTCGCCACCTCGTCGGGCCGTTCCAGCACCTCGGCCACCACGCTGCGGCGATCACCACCCGACTCCAGCGGACCCGAGCGGATGAGATGCCCCCCGTCGAGCATCACCACCCATCCCGACGTGCGTTCGATGTCCGTTAGGACGTGGGAGCTCACGATCACGTTGATGTCGAACTGGTGGAGTCTGCGGATCAGATCCAGCATCTGGTCACGTCCCTCGGGATCGAGGCCCGAGGCTGGCTCGTCGAGGAGCACCAGGGTCGGGTCGTGGACGATGGACTGAGCGAGCTTCACCCGCTGCCGCATCCCGGTGGAGAAATCACCCAGGTAACGGAACCTCTCTTCTTCCAAGCCGACGAGGAAGAGGGTCTCCGACGAGCGCCGGCGGGCTTCCCCCGGTGGGATGCCCGCCAGTTCGGCGGTGTAGGCGACGAAGTCCGCTGCGGTCTGCTCGTCGGGGAGGCACCGGCCCTCGGGCATGTATCCCACGCGGTTCCGCACCGAGAGCGGGTCCGCCCCGACGTCGGTGCCCAGAACGGTCACGGAACCGGCGGTGGGGTGCAGGAGGCCGAGGAGGATCCGGAAGAGGGTGGTCTTCCCGGCGCCGTTCGCTCCCACCAGGCCCGTTACACCGGGCGGGATCTCCAGGTCGAGTTCCTGCAGCGCCACCACCGGGCCGTAGTCGTGGGTGAGGCCTGCGGTCGAGACGACCGACGACGACGTGGTCACTCACTCACCGCCGACCACCACGTCTCCGAAGCCGGGTCCGGAGGGCCGCTCCAGCTGGTCGAGGGTGCAGCTGCTGGCATCCTTGTCGGGTCTCCAGCGGTGGAAGCGGGTGGCATGCCGGAACCGGTCGCCCTCCAGCTGATCGTAGGACACCTCCACCACCACACCCGGAACCACGGGCGTCCAGTCGAGGTCCTTTCCTCCCGACCAGCGGCTCTCGGCACCCGGGACCCGCACCCCTTCCCCGAACGACTCGTCGGCGGCCAGGCCGGTGAACCTTTGAAACAACTCGGTACGGTCGGTGTCGGGAAACCCGGAGCAGTGGCCGATGAACGAGAGCTCACCGTCCGCCGTGTACAGCCCCAGCAGGAGGGACCCGATCTTGCCGCCGTCCTTGTGCTCCCGGAACCCTCCCACCACCACGTCGACGGTGCGGCGGTGCTTGATCTTGATCATCGCCCTCTTCCCCGACTGGTAGGTGCCGTCCCGGTCCTTGGCGACGATCCCGTCACAGCCGGCCGATTCGAACTCGTCGAACCATCGTCGCGCCGTGTCCTCCTCGGAGGTGGAGGGTGTGAGATGCCAGGGGTGGTCGAGGCGATCGGCGAGGTCGGTGAGCCGGCGTCGGCGTTGGTGGAAGGGAAGTCCTCTCAGGTCCTCGCCTTCGAGGGCCAGCAGGTCGAATGCCACCAGCTCGGCCGGCGTCTCGGCGGCCAGTCTCGTGATCCGGGACTCGGCGGGGTGGATCCGCTGCTGGAGGGTGTCGAACCGGGTTACGTCGTCGACCACCACCACGACCTCGCCGTCGACGATGGTGCCTTCGGGCAGTTGCCCCAAGGTCGGCTCCAGCTCGGGGAAGTAGCGGAGGAGGGGCCGCTCGTTGCGGGAGTCGAGCCGGATCTCGGGAGCGGACCAGGCCAGGGCCCGGAAGCCGTCCCACTTGGGCTCGTAGGCGAAGTCCCCTTTGGGCCAACGCTCTGACGTGCGGGCCTCCATGGTGGGCAGGGGTGGTGGAAACGGGTGCCGCATATCAGTCGAGGAGTGTACGGCCGGTACGATCCGAGTCTGTGCCCCATCGTGATCTCCCCCTTCATCAACGGGTCTTCCGGCTGCTGAAAGCGGCCGCCCAGGAGTTCGGAGAGGACATGGCGACCCGGTTTGCCGCAGCTCTCTCCTTCTACACGCTGTTCTCGCTGGTTCCGATCCTGTTCCTCACGGTGGCGGTGGTCGGGTTCGTGTCGTCGGATTCGGCCTTCACCGGAGTCAACTGCCGTGAGGCGGAAGTGGCCATGCTCGGGGAGGCTCCCTCGAATCCTCTCGACCGTGTGATCCTCCAGGTGCACGAGGTCGCCGGTGACGCGGTGGCGGACCAGCTCGCAGTGCTCACCTGCCAGGCGGCGGCGACCGCTCCCCAGGCTCTCGGGCTGGGTATCGCACTGGTCGCCTTCAGCGCATCGTCGATCTTCCTCCACGTGCAGGCGGTTCTCAACCACGTGTTCCACGTGCCCCAGGAGCGTCACAAGGGGTTCGTCAACCTCATCGTCCAGCGGGCCATCGCACTCGGGTCGGCGCTCATCCTGGCCCTGCTGGTGCTGGTTCCGCTGGTGGCGGTGGCGGGGGTCAACTTCCTCCGTGACCTCATCGACCTCCCGTGGTTGCGCACCGTGCTGGGAGTGGTGGTGCCTTTGACCTCGCTCGTGTTGATGGTGGTCGTGGTGGGTATGACGTTCCAGCTTCTCACCCGAGCGAAGATCCCCTGGCAGGCTGCGCGACGCGGCGGGCTCTTCACGGCCGTCATCGGCCTGGTCGGCGCCTTCCTGGTAGGCGCCTACCTGAGCGAGTTCGGGGGCGGGGGCGCCTTGGGGGCGGTGGGGGGTGCCGCCATCCTGCTCTTCTTCTTCAACCTGATGTGGATCATCTACCTGTTCGGGGCGGAGGTGACCAAGGTCTACTCCGACTTCCTGGGGCACGGTGATGTGATGGCCCCCTCCCAGCGCGAGGCGGCCTCGTTGCAGGCACAGAGCCTGGGCACCGTCCCCCCGGCCGAACCGCCTGCCCGCACCCCGATCGTCGCTTTCCTGATCGGCCTCGTCACCGGATGGGCCGCCCGGCGGAGCAGCGGCAAATAGGATCGGGTGGATGCCGATAAACGGCCGCCACGCCCAGATCCCCGATGCATACGAATCGGCGGTGGAGATGCTGCGGCGGGGGCTCGGCCTGACGGGAACGAAGCTGGTGTGCGGCACCGGCGTGTGCGGTGCCTGCACCATCGCCGTCGACGGCGTGCCGGTGGCGTCGTGTGTCCTCCCGGCTGAGGATCTCGTAGATCGCGACGTCGTCACAGTCGAAGGAGTCGCCGAGGGCGATCGCCTGCATCCGATCCAGGCAGCCTTCCTCCATCACGATGCCCTCCAGTGCGGCTACTGCACCCCCGGGTTCGTCATCGAGGCAGTGGCCTTCTTCGATCGCTGGCGCGCCTCCAACGGGACCCGGCGCCCGCCGAGAGAGGAGGTGGCACGGGCCCTCGCCGGGCATCTCTGCCGCTGCGGAGCGTACGACGCCATCCTCCGGGCCACATCCGACGCCTGCGCCGGGATGTTCGACGACACCGATCCGTTCGAGCCCCGCCCGGACGGACGGGCCAAGGCCACCGGCGCCGCCGCCTACACCACCGATGTCCGTCTCGACGCACTGGTGGGGCGGATGGTGCGCTCCCACCGGGAACACGCCGAGCTGGTGGCGATCGACCCCACGCCGGCGCTGGCACTTCCGGGGGTAGAGGCGTTCGTTCCGATGGCCGAGCCGGGGGAGAGGATCCGCTTCCGGGGCCAGGCACTGGGAGGGGTCGCCGCCGTCGACGAGGAGACCGCGCGGAGAGCCGCCGACCTGGTCGAGGTGGCTCTCCGTCCGCTGCCGTCGGCAGTCGGCGCTCCCCAGTCGTTGGCGGAGGAAGCCCCGGACGTCCACGGCTGGTGGATCCCGCCCTCCAACAACGAGGCGCCTCCCATGCCGGGCCTTCGGCGCAAGAACCTGGTCGGCCCCACCCTCCCCGGCGCCATCAACCCGTGGCTGGTGAGCAGGCGCCTCCGGCATGCCGCCGAAGACGACGAATCCCACCTGGTGGAAGGCCGCTGGAGCACATCCGTCCACTCCCACACCGCACTGGAGCCACACGCGGCGGTGGCGGAGTGGCAACCGGGAGGCCGCCTCGTCGTTCACCTCTCGACCCAGGGAGTCACACAGAGCCGAAAGCGGCTCGCGAAGGAGCTGTCGATTCCCGAGGAGAGCGTCGAGGTGGTGGCCGACTACGTCGGTGGGGCCTTCGGGGCCAAACAGTCCCTCGGCCCCGAGGCCGTTCTCGCCGCTCGCCTGGCTCGACGCGCCTCGCGGCCCGTCCGTGTGATCCTCGACCGGGTGGAGGAGTTCACCGTGGGCGGGAACCGGCCGGGAACCACCGTCGACGTGGCGATGGCGGCATCGCCATCGGGACGGTTGAAGGCGTTGAGGGTGCGCTCGGTGGCCGACTCGGGTGCTTCGGCGGGGAGCCTGGTGGCCTCATTCCTCCCCCGACTCGTCTATCCGGGGGCGCCGCGGACACTTCTCGACTTCGACGCCGTCTCCAATGCGCCACCCGGCACAGCCTTTCGCGCTCCGGGGGGACCACCGGCCCTCCTCGCCCTGGAAGGCGCCGTCGACGAGCTCGCCGCCCGGCTCGACCTCGATCCGATCGCCCTGCGGCGCTCATGGAACGATCGGCCCCTGCGCAGCGCCATGTATGACTGGGTGGAGGCGAATGCACGGTGGCGTGGGCGGACCGCTCCCGGCTCGGGCCGTAACCGCCGGGGGGTGGGGGTCGCCTTCGGATCGTGGTTCTACGGACACGACCCCCGGATAGAGGTGACGGTGGAGTCGGGACCGGGAGGCCTGCGCGTGGTCGCCGCAGTTCAGGACATGGGGAACGGCAGCCGGGCGGTGCTGGCCTCGGCGGTCGCCGACGAGTTCGGAGTGGACCCGGGGTCGGTGGAGGTCGTCGTGGGCCGATCCGGGACCGGTCCCGGATTGCTGTCGGCCGGCTCGCGGACCACGGCATCGGTGTGGCCGGCCGCCCGGGAGGCGGCCGCACTCGCCCGGGAGCGGCTCCTGGAGGTGGCGAGAGACGTCCTCGGCCCGGGGATCGAGGCGGGAGACGGCGGCGTGGTCCATGCCGGAGAGGCGCTGTCGTGGGAGGAGGTGTTGCCTCGGCTGGGTGAGATGTCGGTCACAGCTGGGCGGCCCCGTGACTCCCGCCGGATCCTCCCCTTTCCCCATCGGATCCGAGGTGTCCAGTTCGGGCTCGGCCTCACCGAGTCGGCCCACGTGGTAGAGGTGGAAGTCGACCTCTCCCTGGGGACGGTGCGAGTCCTCGCCGTCGACACCGCCCTGGCGGCGGGCCTTATCCACGTCCCCCCGCTCGCCCGCAGCCAGGTGCTCGGAGGTGTGGTGCAGGGCCTGGGCATGGCCCTCCACGAAGAGCGGATCGTGGACCCACACACCGGTGCCGTCCTGTCGTCCAACCTCGAGGACTACCACCTGCCCGGCATCGGCGACACCCCGGACATGAGCGTCGACTTCGTCGAGTGGGGATTCGAGCACGTTCCCGGCGGCGGCGTGGGCCTGGCCGAGCTCGCCATCGTGGCCGTTCCCGCCGCGGTCGCCTCCGCTGTCACCGCCGCCACCGGGAAGAGACAGAGGAAGCTGCCGATACGTCCCTCCGACCTGGCCGGGAGCTTTCGGTGATCCGCCCCGGCGACGTGGCCTCGGCGACGGCGGCCGCAGGAAGCTTCCGGGCCGGGGGCACCGACCTCATCGCCCGTCGTCGACTGGGAATCGACCACGGAGAGATCGTCGACCTCCGGGGTGTCGACGAGCTTCGGCGTCTGGACGTGGACGGCGACGGCGCCCGCATCGGTGCCATGGTGCGTGTCTCCACCGTGGCCGGGGACCGACGTGTGATGGCCCGGTACCCCGCGCTGGCACTCACCGCGGGTTCATTGGCCACCCCCCAGATCCGGGCGGTGGCCACCATCGGAGGGAACCTCCTCCAGCGGACCCGCTGCCCCTACTACCGGCATCCCGAGCTGACGTGTCTCAAGTCCGGTGGATCCGACTGCCCGGCCCGATCGGGGGATCACCGGCATGGTGTCATCTTCGACCTCGGACCATGCGTCGCCCCCCACCCGTCATCGCTGGCGATGGTCCTGCTGACCTACGACGGCACGGTCGAGACCACCACCGGAGAGATGTCGGTGGCCTCACTCATGGGAGACGGCCGGGACGGCAGCCGCGATCACACCCTCCCCGACGGCGTGGTGCTCACCGCCGTCGGACTGCCGGCGCAGGTGACCGCAGAGAGGGCCGCTTATCGGCGGGTCACAGAGCGGATCCGCGCCGAGTGGCCCATCGTCGAGGCCGTATGCCGTCTCGGGGTAGAGGCGGGTCGTGTCGCCTGGGCGGCCGTCGCAGTCGGGGGAGTCGCCCCGGTGCCGCTGCGGCTCGGCCGGGTGGAGGAGGCGCTGGTCGGTGTCTCGATCGACGACGGCGACAGACTGGAGGCGGTCGCCTCCCTGGCCGTGGGCGGAGTCTCGCCCCTGGCGATGACCGGTCACAAAGTCCCGCTCCTGCGGGCCGTGGTGGGCGACGTCATCGAGGGAGCGATCGCCGGGTCCACCTCGACCGAGCTCGCCTGGGGCGAGCAGGGCCTCGACTGACCCCGTGTCCCAGTCCCGGACCGCCGGTAGGCTGCGGTTGTGGCAATTGACATCGCCGGATTCGTCACGGACCTCAAGGAACACGCCATAGATCACGGTTTCCATGTCCACGACGAGAGGCACATCGTCGAGACATACTCCCTGCGCCAGTCGTGGGAGGTCGACCTGCATCCCGAGAGCGGTTGCGGCCGTCCCCTCGACCTCCACCTAGCCCTCGATGTGGATCCCCGAGTCCTGCTGGCGTTGCAGGACAAGCTCGAGGAGATGGCCGACGACTGGGAGGAGCCGCCCGACGACTTCCACTTGAATCTCTTCTTCAACTGGGCTGTGCCCCCCCTGGCGCACCCTCCCGATCTGCTGGTGCTGGCGACCGACCTGGCAGGCATCGGGGGCATGGCCCTATCGGTGGAGGTGTCGGCGATCGACTCTTACGGGGCGGTCACCGACGCTCCCGATCGGAGGTTGACGCTGATAGGCAGCACCTCGGTGTCGCTGGTCGACATGCTCATGGGACGGGATCAGCTCTGCGACGCCCTCGACCGTTCACGGGAGGTCAGCGAGTACCTGCTCGATCGGGTGGATGGGTGGCTCGGCGATCAGATCGATTGATCAGCCGGTCGGGTCGACCTCGAAGCTGAGGATCGTCTCGTCCACCGAAGCGCGGTAGGTGACGCCGCCCCTGGTCAGCTCGCCTCCCATATCGCCGAGGACCGGATCGTCCACGTCGACCCCCAGGTCGGCCAGCAGGGCTTTTCGTCCCTCGGGGCTGATGTCGGGGTCGGCCCAGGCGATGGCCAGTCCCATGGAGAGCAGGATGTTGCGGTCCCTGCCGTTGCCCTTCGGCGCCATCTTGAGGCGAAGGATCCCGTCGTGGTCGTAGGTGAGATGGATCGTGGGCTCGGGGGCGGTGGCGATGGGGAGTGACTCCGCTGAGATAGACAGATGGTTGGCGTATTCGGAGGCCAGAGAGTTCCAGCTTTCGACGAATGCCGCCGCGGCGGCGACGCTCTCGGGGGAGGCCGATGTCGGCACCACGGGTGGGGTGGTCGGCTCCGGAGCGGCCGCTTGTTCCTGCGGTACAGTGGCAACCGTTGTCACGGGGGCATTCTCCTCGACGTCACCGTTGCCTTTCCCGAGGATGGAGGCGACGCCCCAGATGACCATCACGGCGACCGCCATTATCACCAGTCCCCCGGCGGCGACGAGGCCCCATTGTCGCAGGTTCTCGGCATCGTCCAGAGGCTGAGGTTTCTCGTCGTCGGCGTCGGTGCCACCGACCCCGATGGTGTCGGCCTCGTCTTCCGTCTCCCCCGACCGGGCCATCCCCTGGAGGAGCCGGGCGATCCTTCCCGGGCGGGCGGAGTCCACGCCGGTGGTCTCTACCTCGGCTGCGCCGTCGGCGGGGTGGTCGTCGAAGCGTTCCTCCTGATCGAAGGGTCCGGTGACGTCGTCATCGACTCCGGGGGGCGGGTCTCCATGGAGCGAGGGGACGGGTTCGGGGGCATAGCCTCCGGTCGGGCCCGGCGAGTTCGGTTCCGGGGCCGGCGGGCGGTTTCCGTTGCCGTTCGGCGGCGAAGGCGACTGCTCGTCGATGAAGAATCTCGGCCCGGCACCGCCGTTATCGGTGGTGGGCTTCTCGTCTCCCGCGTTGGGCGCAGCGAACGCATCGCCGGGCGCCGGGTCGGGAGTATCCACCCCGTCGTTCGTCGTCGGGGGCGGCTGGAGGAGTGGTGACCGTAAGTGATACGGGGGAGGCTCGGTCCCGGGCCTGTTCAACCCGGCGGCGAAGAACTCGTCGGCTTCGTCGTCCGGAGCGAGAGGCGACGCCCGCTCCTCCTCCGGCTCGACGAATTCCGGTTCGAGGCTGTCGGAGAAGCCGTTTCGGTCCTCCGGTCCGGCCTGTGGCCCGACCTCGTCGGCTGAGGGCGGCTGGGCCGTTTCATGGCGGTGACCGGGCTCATCCCCCCCTTCTTGGGCTCCGAGGGGCGGTCGTCCCGCCTCGGGGTCGGGAGGGCCTTCGCTCATGAAGCTGGCGAAGCCGTCCCGATCGTGTGGGACGAAGGGGAGTGAGTCGCCCTCGGCGTGCAGCTCGTAGCCGGATTCGGAGGGGACGAATCTGACCTCGGAGACCGGCCAGGTTCCCACCGTGTCACCGCCCAGGAGGAGACGGACGGATCCCTCCGCGAACACCACGGAGACGGCCACGGGCTCGTCCGCCAGGGCGAGCTCGCCCGTGAAGGAGTGAGAGATGGGAGGAGTGGTGGAGGTCACCGTGTCTGATCGTCACATACGGCTCAGGTCTTGAACGATTGCCGCGCTCGCATGAGGGAAAGCCACAATGGGGGTGCATGCCGTCCCATTCGTCACCGGGACCCCCGCGCTTGCTCGTCCGAGCATGGGAATGGGGAGGAGCCGTCGGGGCGCTGGCGACCGCGGTCGTGGCCGTCGGCGCATGGGTCGTGATCGACTCCGGCCTGGACACCATGAATCAGTCGCTCATGATCACATCTGAGGGTCTGGGAGCGGTCACCGAGACGCTCGAGATCGCCGAAGAGACCCTCTCGGTGGTGGTCGAGTCGTCCGAAAGACTGGGAACCTCGATCGACGGTATGGGAGGCATGGTGGGAGAGGTGTCCGCCGCCGTCCGGGACACCGCCGACCTCCTGGCGGAGGATCTGCCCGGCGACATCGAAGCGATCCGGCGAGCGCTCGACGGTGTGGTGGACACCGCCAACGTGGTGGACGGAGTCCTCGGAGCGCTCTCGTTCCTGGGTGTTCCCTACGACCCGGAGGTGCCCATGGATGAGGCTCTGATCGACGTGGATGCCCGCATCGCGGCTATGTCCCCGCGCCTTCGCGCCCAGGGAGTCCGTATGTTGGAGGTGGCGGCGGGGGTGGACGACTTCGGTGCCGCCGCCTCCGGTCTCGGGG
Source organism: uncultured Acidimicrobiaceae bacterium (assembly GCA_964617995.1). Lineage (GTDB taxonomy): Bacteria > Actinomycetota > Acidimicrobiia > Spongiisociales > ZC4RG35 > CAZTXD01. The sequence continues at coordinate 42,218 of CAZTXD010000003.1, read as the reverse complement.
AGGACCTGGCCGCCCTGGCCGAAAGCGTCGAAGGCTCACGCCGGCTCCTGGGCCACTATCAGCAGTCGATCGATACTGCCCTGTCGTCGGTCGCCACCGCCCGGTCGGATCTGGGGACGGTGCGGACCTGGCTCCGGCTCATCGTGATCGTGGGGGCCTTCCTGGGGTTGCTGGCCAACTCGGCCATCTGGTGGCTGGGCCGCTGGTTCGGTACCCGGGGTACCGGGAAGGGTCCGACCGGTGATCCGGATCCGGGCGGCGCCCACTAGCCTGCCTGTCGCGATGAGCAGAAGCGAAAACCGATGAGCAGGGAAAACGTCGACCGTCTCCGCCAGGTCCCTCTCTTTTCCGACCTGGACGAATCCGGCCTCGAACGCCTTGCCGCCATTGCCAACGAGTTCGACGCGCCGAGCGGTCATGTTCTGATGGAGAGGGGTCAGCCCGGAACCGGCATCTTCGTCATCGAGGAGGGGTCCGTACGGGTCGACCTGCCCGGAGGGGACCATGTGACACTCGGTCCGGGCGAGTTCGTGGGTGAGCTGTCGGTGCTGGCGGACACTCCGCGCACGGCGCGGGTGTGTGTCGCCGACGATCTGAGGGCAGTGGCGATCCGGCGTAACGACCTCACCGAGCTCATTCGCACGGAACCGTCGATCGCCGTGTCGATGCTCCGCGTCCTGGCTCATCGCTTCGTGGGTGACGACCAAACCTGAGCGACATCCACCGTCCATGGCCTCCAGGGGTTACGCTCCCGGGGTGTCCCCTGAGAGCCGTCATCCGGGAACCCGGCCAGCCACGGGTCTAGCGACATGAACCGCTTCCAGGTGCTCTCGATGGTGCTGGCAGGTGGGGCGGGTAACCGGCTGATGCCCTTGACGCGAGACCGGGCCAAGCCCGCCGTCCCGTTCGGGGGACACTACCGGCTCATAGACTTCGCCCTCTCCAACCTCGTCAACGCCGGTCATCGCCGGATAGTGGTCCTGACCCAGTACAAGAGCCACAGCCTCAACGTCCATCTGTCCCGGACCTGGAGGATGTCGACGCTCCTGGGGAACTACGTGACGTCGGTGCCGGCCCAGATGCGGGTCGGTCAGCGATGGTTCCTGGGGTCGGCCGATGCCATCTACCAGAACCTCAACATCGTCGCCGACGAGCAACCCGACTACATCTTCGTCTTCGGGGCCGACCACATCTACCGCATGGATCCCTCCCAGATGCTCCAGGCTCACATCGAGAGCGGCGCCGGGGCAACCGTGGCCGGGATCCGTGTGCCCCGCTCGGAGGCATCCGCCTTCGGGGTGATCGAGCTCGAGGCGGGCGGCAACCGGATCGCCCGGTTCTGGGAGAAGCCTACCGACCCCCCGGCCACTCCCGACGACCCCGACGCGTCCCTGGCCTCGATGGGCAACTACGTCTTCACGACCGAGGCGTTGCTGGAGCAGGTCCACGAGGACGCCGACGACGACAGCTCCCGCCACGACGTCGGAGGTGACCTGGTCCCCAAACTGGTGGACAAAGGAGTGGCCGGCTGTTACGACTTCACCCTCAACGAGGTGCCGGGGGTGGGAGAGCGGGAGCGCGGCTACTGGCGAGACGTGGGGACTCTCGACTCCTACTTCGACGCCCACATGGACCTGGTCTCGGCGGATCCGGTCTTCAGTCTCTACAACGATCAGTGGCCGATCTTCACGTCGATGCGGCCCAGCCCGCCGGCCAAGGTCGTGGCGGTGGCCGAACACGGAGCGGGAGACATCGCAGACTCGATCCTGTCGAACGGGGTCATCGTGTCCGGTGCCTACGTACGCCGAGCGGTGGTGTCCCCGGGGGTGCGTATCGAGCCGGGGGCCGTAGTCGATGGGGCGATACTGATGGACGACGTGCGGGTGGGCTCGGGGGCGGTGCTGAAGAACGTGATCATCGACAAGAACGTCGACGTTCCCCCCGGCACCCGGCTCGGTGTCGGGCCGGAGCTCGACACCGAGCGGTTCACCGTATCCGCCGGCGGTGTCGTAGCGGTAGCCAAAGGCGAGGTGGTCGGCTGAACGGTCTCGATTCGTCAACCGGCCGGAGATGCAGCCAGGACGCGGACCGTCCAGGCAGGGACCGGGACGGTGCCCGACCAGGCTCCGGATGCGGCCGCGTCGGTGGAGTCCAGCTCGAGCAGCCAGGTCCCATCGGGTAGGGGCAGATCAACCGACTCGGCTGACGGGTTCGCAGCCACCACTAGCCGATCGGCGCCGGTTCCCAGCTCGATCGCCGTGGAGCCGTCCACGGCATGAACGCCTGCACCCGTCGGTCGATACCGCCCTCGCAGCTCCACGAGCCGGGAGATGAGTTCCACGAACGGAGCGGCCGACCAGTCGTACCAGGTCAGGGGACCGTCGAGGGAGTAGGCGTTGTTGTTCCCCTCCTGGGTGTGACCCAGCTCGTCGCCTCCCAGCAGCATCGGCACCCCGACCGACAGGAGCAGCGTCGTGAGCAGGGAAGCCGAGCGACGACGGCGGACCTCCAGCACATGGGCGTCGTCGGTCGGGCCCTCAGCTCCCGAGTTCCACGATCGGTTGTCGTCGTGACCGTCGAGGTTGTCCTCTCCGTTCGCCTCGTTGTGCTTGTCGTCGTAGGAGACCAAATCCCGCAGCGTGAAGCCGTCGTGGGCGGTGACGAAGTTGACCGAGGAGGTGGCGCGGCGGGACCCGAACACGTCCCGCGATCCGCCGATGCGGAGAGCGAGGTCGGGGCCGTCACCCCGTCCTCGCCACACGTCGCGAATGTCGTCGCGAAAGCGGTCGTTCCACTCGGCCCACCCGGGTCCGAAGCCGCCCAGGCGGTAGCCCCCCGGTCCCAGATCCCACGGCTCGGCGATCAGCTTCGTGGAGGCCAGGGCCGGGTCGGAGGTGATCCAGCCCAGGTTCTCGGGCGAGAACTGCTCGCCGTCCCGACCGAGCGTCACGGCCAGGTCGAAGCGGAAGCCGTCGACACCCAGGTTCTGCGACCACCAGCGGAGCGCCTCCAGGATCGCCGTCCGGACCCGGGGATCGGCCGTGTCGACCGTGTTCCCGGTTCCCGTCCAGTCGATATAGCGCCCGTTGGCATCGACCCGGTACCAACCGGCGTTGCCGAGTCCTTTCATCGACAGTATGGGGCCCGACAAGCCGCCCTCGGCGGTGTGGTTGAAGACCATGTCCAATATGACCTCGATCCCGGCGGCATGGAACGCATCGACCATGGCGGCGAACTCGGTCACCTGGCGTCCGTCGTCGCCGGCGGCGTAGCCGGAGTGGGGAGCGAACCACGCCAGAGTCGAGTATCCCCAATAGTTGCTGCGTCCAGCCGATTGCAGGAATGGCTCGGTGACATGGTGGGCGACGGGCAGGAGCTCGACGGTGGTGATCCCCATCCGCTGGAGATGCTCGACGACGGGATCGGAGGCAGCCGCCGTGTAGGTGCCCCTCTGGCCGGGTGGTATGTGCGGATGACGCATCGTCAGACCCCGAACGTGGGTCTCGTAGATGACCGTCTCGTCCCATGGGACGCGGGGACCCGGGCGGGGAGGGGGAGGGGACTCGATGGCCACCGCCCGGGGCACCCAGGGCGCCGTGTCGCCGCGGGGCCCGTCGTGATGCAGAGAAGGGTGGTCGACGAACCCTCCGGAGACGGCCCGGGCATATGGGTCGACGAGGAGGAGTCCCTCGTCGTGCCAGATCCCCGCTTCCGGCTGCCAGGGGCCGTGGACACGGAGGCCGTAGCGGTCTCCGTGTCTCACCCCCGCGATCTCCCCACGGTGCATGCCCTCGGAGTCCTTGCGCAGGCCATGGCGGGTTTCCATCCCGTCCCGATCGAAGATGCATACCTGCACCGTCTCGGCTGATGGGGCGAACCAGGCGGCATCGGCACCTGTGGGAGTTAGGACGAGGCCGGGCACCGCAGGCAGCGTAGGCTCGGAGGGAAAGGAGCAGGAGACAATCCTGCTGCAACACGAGCCGCAGGGGGGTCGGCTCGCCGGAGGCGAGGAATGTCCGAGCACGAGATCCCCATCTTCACGCCGCCATGAGCTCCATATCCCTTTCCGGTGTCAGCGTGGTGAGGGGAGGGACGACCGTCCTGGAGGGAGTCGACCTGGAGGTGGACGAGGGGGAGAAGGTCTGCCTGGTGGGTGCGTCCGGGTCTGGAAAGACGTCGCTGCTGAGGGTCATCGCCGGTCTCGACACGGCCAGCGAGGGAACCGTGGCCATCGGCGGCACTCCCACCTCGGGTACCCGACGGGATGTGACGATGGTGTTCCAGGACGACACGGTCTACGAGCACCTGGACGTCTCGGGGAACCTCGATTTCCCCCTCCGGGTCACCGAGGACGTCCCCGATCGCGACCATGTGGTAGCAGCGGTGGCGAGCAGGTTCTCCATCCGCCGTTTGCTTCCGCGTCGCCCGAAGACGCTCTCGTCGGGTCAGCGCCGGGTGGTGGCGGCGGCGCGCGCCGTCGTCCGCCCCGAAGTGTCGGTGGTCCTGCTGGACGAGCCGATGGTGGGCACCGACCCGCATCGACGCTCCCGGCTGGTGGCTGCAGTGATGTCGCGGTCCGATCTCACGGTGGTCCTCTCCACCAACGACCCATCGGACGCGATGCGCTGGGCCGACCGGATGGTCGCCCTCGACAACGGAACAATCGCGCAGGTGGGCCCTCCCCGGGCCGTGCACCGGGCACCCATCTCCCTGGCGGTGGCGGACCTGACCGGGGAAGTGAATCGGGTACCTGCCTCCGTCACCGCCGTCGACGGCTGGAAGCTGGTAGTGGCAGGATCTCGTCTGTCGGTCGATCCCGTGCCCGTCGGTCTCGTGGAGGGCCGGCGGGTCGTGATCGGGCTCAGACCGTCCGATCTGGTCCCCGCCGCCAAGGGGATACCCTTCGATCGCAGGCTGCGGGCCACGGTGGGGAGGGTCGAGACGGTCGGCGCCTCCCAACGGGTGCTGTTCGGCTTGGGGGACCAGCCGGGTGTCGGTTTCGTGGCGGAGGTCGACGCGACTCTCGTTGTGCATCCCGGCGAACGCCTCGACTGGTACGTCAGCCCCACCCTGGTGAGGATCTACGACCCGGTCAGCGGCAGAGCCCTGACCGCCGGATGACTGGACGGCGACCTCGGGGTCCCCGATCAGGGCCGGCAGTTCCACGCCGCCCAGGGGTGTGATCCACGCGACTCGTAATAGTCGGTGAGCCATGCGGCACTGCCGATGTTGGCCTCGGGGTCGAAGACGCTGTCCCCCGCGAACCCGGCCCGGGGGCTGACCGTCGCCCAGGTCGATGGGAGGAACTGGAAGAGGCCGCTGGCTCCGCTGTAGGGGTTGTAGGCGTTGGGATCGCCGCCGCTCTCACACGAAAGCACGGTCAGGGCGTCGTCCACCCTCGCGGACGGGAAGTAGGTCGCCACCAGAGGGCGCCACCGCTCCACCTTGGGAGGGAAGTCCCCTCCTGTCACCGGCGGGGGTGGGGGTGTGGTCGTATCGGGAGTTCCCGTCGTCGTGGTGGTCGCCGGAGGCGGGGAGGTCGTCGTGGTCGTGCTCCGCTGCTCCTGGCGCCGTTGCTCCTCCTGGCGGGCCCGCGCCAGGTCGACGGCGTCCAGTGCCTGGCGGTACTCCGCGTCCGCTGCCCGGGCGGCGGCGGCGGCCTCCGCCAGATCGGTGTCCGCCTCCGCCAGCAACTCCTCGAGGTGGGCCGCTTCGTCGTCGGCCTCGCGTCGCAGATCTGCCACTCTCGCTTCCTCGACCGAATAGTCCTGTCGGAGGCGCTCCAGCTCGCGCCGCTTGACGGTGAGGTTGGCCATCTCCGCCTGGTCGGAGCCGATGGCCGAGTCGAGGGACGTGGTGGCGACGATCGCCGACTCCGCGTTACCCGTTCCGACCACCACGGCCGCCGGCACGGCCACAGCCCGGATGTAGGCATCGATCGCCTGGAGATTCAGGTCCTCGGTCAGACCCGCCAGGTCGGTATCGGCCATGGCCAGCGCGTGACGGAGCTCGTCGAGACGAATGGACACCCGCGTGAGCTCGGCGTTGATCTCCCCGAGACGAGTCAAGGACGCCGCCAGGTCGTCTTCGATCCCGGCGCGCCGTTCGGCGGCGTCATCGACGATTCCGGCGGCGACGTCGGAGCGGCGGCGGGCCTCGTCGGCGCTCTCCTCGGCCTCCTCGACGTCTTGAGCGCGCGCCGGTCCGTGCTCGCCGACGACCAGGGCGAGCGAGATCACGAGGAGGAGGGCGGCACTCAGCGCCCGGAGAAGCCGCATCGAGCCATTCAGCCTACCGACGACACCCCAGCGTGGGAAACGGAAGGCTCGTCGTCCTAGGCTTTGGCTCATCCGGACAGAGAAAGGCCCTACATGGCGACCCCCCGCATTCTGATCGTCGGGCAGGACCCTTCGATCCTCGCCAGGACGATCCGGGAGACGAGAGCCCTCGGATACGACGTCGTGGGGGTGACGGCCAACGCCGACCTTCGCCATCTATGGCGAAACGAGAGGTTCGACGCGGTCGTTCTCCGCTCCGGGATAGACGACGAGACCAGAGAGGGGTTCCTGGGCGAGATCCAGGAGCGGAATCCCGACCTGCCGGTCTTCGACCGCGACGACCCGGCGGAGGGAATGGGCCGTTTCCTGGAAGATGTGGTGGAGAGGCTCGAGTCGTGAGCGAGTCCCAACAGGTCCCCCTGTCCGACGATCTCCTCTCCTATGTCCTTTCGGTTTCCGAGCCCCTTCCTCCCGCCGTCGCCGGCGCCATCCGGCGGGCGGCCGGGATGGGGAGGGCGTCGATGCAGGTCTCCCCCGATCAGGCCCTTTTCCTGCGCTTCGTTCTACGGACGCTCGAAGCGCGGCGTGTACTCGAGATCGGCACTTTCCTCGGTCTGAGTGCCCTGGTCATAGCGGACGCCGTCGGGCCCGATGGAAGGGTGGTGTGTTTGGATCGAAGCGCCGAATGGACCGACCACGCTCGCCGGCTGTGGGAGGAGGCCGGTGTCGACGATCGGGTCGAGCTGGTGCTGGGAGACGCCCACGAGACGATCGGAAACATCGCCGATACCTTCGACGCGGTGTTCATCGATGCTGACAAATCGGGCTATCTCGACTATCTGGAGCAGGCGACACCGCGGCTGCGTACCGGAGGCCTGCTGATGGTCGACAACACGTTGTGGTCCGGCCGGGTGATCGACCCGGAAGACGATAGCTCCGACACCGAGGCCATTCGCAGGTTCAACGAGACCCTCGCCCGCGACGACCGCTACGAGGTGGCGATGGTGGCGGTGGCCGACGGCCTCACCCTCGCCCGAAAGAGATGAGCGGACCGGCGCCGCCGGACTCGTTACGAATCGGTGAACACACCGGCGCCGGGAACCAAACACGCCCCATAGTTGTTGAACGGTGGGAAGATCAGAGGAGGTCACATGTGGTTCGCCAGAGGAAAACAAGGCATGGTCGGTTCGGGTGAGGCGCTGCCGGGACGGACCGAGGCGGTGACGGTTCCCGCCGAGCACTTCGTCAACGGACGGGCCCTGAGGGGTCCCTTTCCCGACGGCGTCGATACCGCCGTCTTCGGGAACGGGTGCTTCTGGGGAGCGGAGCGACGCTTCTGGCAGGTCCCGGGGGTGCACGTGACGGCGGTCGGGTACGCCGGCGGGTACACACCCAATCCGACCTACGAGGAGGTGTGCAGTGGCCGAACCGGCCACGCCGAGGTGGTTCTCGTCGCCTACGACACCTCCCGGGTCGACTATCGGGATCTCCTGGCGATGTTCTGGGAGATGCACGATCCCACCCAGGGCATGCGTCAAGGCAACGACGTCGGCACTCAGTACCGGTCGGTCGTATACACCACCACCCCCGGCCAGCTCGAGGAGGCGAAGGAGTCGCGTGACGTCTACCAGGAGGTGTTGTCGGCAGCCGGTGTGGGCGACATCACCACAGAGATCACCCCGCTGGGGGACTTCTACTACGCGGAGGACTACCACCAGCAGTACCTCGCCAAGAACCCTCACGGTTACGACTGTCACATCACCACGGGTGTTCCCTATCCCCGGGAGGGATCCCGCCGGTGACCGCGGGGTCGCCGGCAGGGCGGATCCGTTCAGGCGGTGCCGCCCGTCACCGCGGCGACCAACTCGGGCACCGTGAGGGACTCCGGGAGCTCGGCGGTGACATCGGGGGTGATGCCGTCGCCACCGAAATCCCGTCCCTCCGGTGTCAGCCAACGGGCGATCGTGAGCTTCAGCGCCCCGCCGTTGGAGAGCGGGAATCGCTGCTGGACCGTGTTCTTGCCGAACGTGTTCTCTCCCACGATGGTGGCCCGCCCGGCGTCGGCCAGTGCACCGGCGACGACCTCTGAGGCGGAGGCGCTTCCCTGATTGACCACGACATACAGCCGCAGGTCGGGGTCGGTCGCCACCCCACCGGGCTGCACCTCGTAGGGGGTGGTGCTCTCTGGTGACTGGGTGGACACGACCAGGCCCCCATCGACGAACTCGGAGGTGACCTGCACGGCCGTCTCCAGCAGGCCACCGGGATTGTTCCTCAGGTCGAGGACCAGGGAGGCCGGATCATCGGCCAGCATCCGCTCCAGCTCGGCCCGTAGCTGCTCGTCGGCGTTGTCGGTGAACACATTGAGGCGGAGGTAGGCGACCTCGCCCACCACCTCCGACTGCACCACCGGGACCTCGATGGCAGCGCGGGTGATGGTGATGGTGAACTCCTCTTCCTCCCGGAGGAAGGTCAGCTCCACATCGGTACCGGCCGGTCCCCGAACCACCGAGGTGACCTCGTCGACGGTCCACCCCTCGATCGACTCGCCGTCGACGCGGAGGAACTCGTCGCCGGGCTGCAGCAGCGCGGCCTGCGCGGGTCCCCCTTCTATCGTCGACACGATCCTGAGCCGGCACGACGGCGACACGATCTGACACGAGTTGGGCTGATCGGATCCCTCCTCCTCGGTGGCGACGAGGGCGCCGATGCCCTCCACCTGCCCCGACTGCTCCTCTTCGATGAGCGTCAACGCCTCGGCGTTGAAATAGGCGCTGTTGGGGTCCAATCCGAGAAATGCCATCCCCGTCACCGCCTCCTCGAGGGCGACCTCGCCATCGAAGCCGGCGTCGTCGATGACGTCGCAGAGAGCGAGGAACTCCCCGGAAGGCAGGGGGCAGGTCTCGATCCCGGTGCCGGATGGGATCTCTGCGCCCGCCAGCGCGGAGACGGCCGCATCGACCAGGTCCGCGTCCGAGACGGGATCTACGTAATGACGCTGGATCAGCTCGTAGGCCTCGCACAAGAGGACACCGGAGAGCTCCCCGCAGGCGGCGGTCTCGAAGTCGCGGTCCCCGACCGTGGTGGAGGTGGTCTCCGTCGTGGTGGTGGAGGTGGTGTCGGCGACGGTGGGGGCGGTGGTCGTTGCCGGGGAGGCCTCCGACGAGGTCGAAGTCGTTTCCTCGGCTTCGGGTCCGGCGCAAGCAGCCAGCAGGGATAGGGCCGCGAACAGCCACCCGATCTGTCGGATACGTCGAGACATCATCTACCCCAGCACCAGGTCCACGACCTCCTCGGGTGTGGCATCGATGGGGATGTCGACCAGGACGTCGGGGACCAGTCCCGTGCCTGCCACGCTGGCCCCGTCAGGGGTAACCCACCGGGCGATCGTCACCCTCAGTTGACCGTCGTTTCTGAGAGGGAATCCTATCTGGACCGTGTTCTTACCGAAGGTGGGCTCACCTGCGATGGTCGCTCGTCCCCGTTCCTGGAGGACACCCGCCAGGATCTCGGCGGCCGAGGCGGATCCGGCGTTGACGACCACCGTGATCTCGACGTTGGAGATCGCCAGCCCCCCATCCTGGACCGGGTAGTCGAGGTCCCCCGCCGGTCCCAGGCTGCGGAAGACCAGCCCGTCGGCGAGGAATTCGCTGGCGACGAGCGTGGCAACGTCGAGGTAGCCGCCCGGATTGTCACGCAGATCGACCACCAGTCGGTCGATGCCCGCTTCGTCGAGAGACCCGAGCACGGTGTGGAGGAACACGGGGATGTCAGGCTCGAAGTCCGGTAGCCGGACGTAACCCACTCCGGGCCGGGGCTGCTCCGCTTCGAGGCCGGCGGTGGGCGGGTCGCTCCGCTCGATGATGAACCGGGTGTTGCCCCCCTCGCCCTCGACGTCCACGGTGACCGTCGTGCCCGACGTCCCATCCAGGAGAGCGGTCACGTCGACGAGAGTGGCGCCGGCCACCGGCTCATCGTCGATGGCGGTGATGACGTCACCGGCCCGCATCCCCGCTTCGTAGCCGGGCCCGTCCAGCACGGCGAGCACCACCTCGAGACGACAACCCCCCTCTACGACGGTGCAGGTCGACCCGACCTGGTTGGTGATGGTGAGCATCAGCCCGACGGCCGTGACGATGCCGTCCTCGGACAGGGCGCCGGAGAGCTCGGGCGGAAGGTAGTAGGTGAAGGGGTCGAGGCTGAGAGCGATCATCGACGCCACCCCAGCCTCGACGGCGTCCTCCAGCTCCAGCGGTACCGCCTGGAGCCGCTCCGCCAGGAGGGAGCAGATCGTCTCGAAGGCCGGATCGGGGATGGCGCAGGTGAAGCTCTCGATCGGCTCGCCCTCATCGCTCGCTTCGTGACCCTCCACGCCCAGGGCTGCACCGGCAGCCAGGACCGCGGGATCGACAGGTGCGTCGATGTGGTGGCGTTCGATCAGCTTGTAGACGTCGCACAGGAGGGCGAATGTGACGGGAGGGGTGCGACAGCCCGCCACCGTGTACTCGACGAGGGTGGGTCCGGCCGAGGCCACGGTCGTGGTGGTCGACGTGGCAGGGGCACCGGTGGTGGTGATGTCGCCGGCAGTGGTGGGGGACGGAGACGGGCCACACGCCGTCACCACCAGCGCAGCCGCGAGGAGGAGAGGCGATATCTTCACGGCGGAGTGACGCCCCGGTCGTCGGGCGCGCCGAGGACAGGAGGGCGGTACGTCGACCGTTGATCCGTATCCAACACCAACCGATGCCTCACCTGCTTGCGCCCTGACACAATACGTTGCCGTTAGCGTTGGTCCAGATGCTCGTCGCTCTCCGGCCCCCCGGCGGGGTAACCGCCGACCTACTCGCCGTCTCGTCGCAGGGCACCTGGCTCGAGGCGGGACCGGGAGACGTGGACCTCGGTTCGGGGATGTGGGCGCTGCCCGGCCTGGTCGACGCCCACTCGCATTTGGCGGCGGACGAGCTGGTGATGGAGCCGGGGAGACCAGAGGAGATACGCACCCGGGCATACGCCTGCCTCGAACGAGGAACCTTCCTGATAGTCGACAAGGGGTGGGGAGACGGCTCGGTGGTGATGACGCTCACCGACGCGGCGCCCACCGTTCGACCCGATTTCCAGGCGGCCTCACGCATGATCGCGGTCGAGGGGGGCTACTACCCCGGGTTCGCGATCGAGACCGACGCCGATGGCCTGACGGGATGGGTGTTGCAGATGGCCGAGCAGGGGCGCGGCTGGGTGAAGCTGGTGGGAGACTGGCCGCGGAAGGGAAGAGGAGCGGTAGCCAACTTCACCGAGGAGCAGCTGTCGGCGGCCGTCCAGGTGGCCCATGGTGCCGATGTTCGGGTGGCGATCCACACCATGGCTCCCGAGGTTCCCTCCATGGCCGTGAGGGCCGGGGTGGATTCGATCGAACACGGCCTGTTCCTGACGCCTGACGACCTGGAGGCTCTCTCGGCCCGGGGAGGGGCATGGGTTCCCACCGTTCTGCGGATGGAGGCCATTGGCGAACAGCTGGGATCGGAGTCGACGGGAGGTCGTCTCATCCACGAAGGGCTCGCCAACGTCTCCAGCCTGCTGCGGGAAGCTCCTCCCGAGCTGGCGGTGCTGGCCGGGACCGACCTGGCGACGGAGCCGGGTGACGTGAGCAGAGAGGTGCAAGCCTTGATCCGCCTGGGTCTGGAGCCGACACGAGCCGTGGGAGCAGCCTGCGAGGTGGCGCGTCGATACCTAGGGCGGTCCCCCGGGTTCGAGGTGGGCGAGCTGGCCGACGCCGTCTTCTACGATGCCGACCCCAGGGAGGATCCCGCCACCCTCCAGCGGCCGGTGGCGGCGTTGCGGGCCGGGAGGAGGATACGGTGAACAACCCGACGGAAGACCGGTACTGAAGCGATGAAACGCCTCATACTGGCGTCGGGCTCCTCCCGTCGTGCCGGGCTGTTGTCGTTGCTCGGCGTCGAGTTCGAGGTGGTAGCGCCGGAGGTGGACGAGTCCCGTCACCCCGGCGAGCAGCCCCATGCCTACGTCGAGCGTCTCGCTCGCGCCAAGGCGGCCGCCGTCGCCGCTCCCGATGCAGTCGTGGTGGGCGGCGACACCGTGGTGGTCCACAATGGTGTGGTCATGGGCAAGCCCGTTCATCCCGCCGAGGCGCGATCGATGTTGCGCCGGCTCTCCGGCGACAGCCATCACGTCGTGAGCGGCGTTGCGGTGGCGACGACCGAGGAAGGTCGCCTGGTGGTGGAGTCGCTGGTGGAGACGGCGCTGGTCCGCTTCACGACGATGACCGAGGACGAGATCGACGCCTACGTCGTCAGCGGCGAGCCGCTGGACAAGGCCGGTGCTTACGCCCTCCAGGAGCGAGGAGGGGTGTTCGTTTCCTCCATCGAAGGCCATCCCAGCACCATCATCGGCTTACCTCTCCCCGCCACCCGCAAGCTCCTCGCCCGTCACGGCGTGGCGTTGGTCGCCTGAGAGCGTCATACCCCGTCGTGCTGGTCAGCTCTCCTCCGGCGCCGAGGGTGCCGGGGACCGGAACAGGAGAAGGCGCGCCTCTTCCTGCCCGCCGTTGAAGTAGCCGTACTCCTCGCCGTCGGCGATGTGGATCACGTCGCCGCGACCGACGTGGACGCTCTCACCGTCGACGGTGAAATGGACCTCGCCGACCAGTCCCACATACACGCGGTCGACCTTCTTCGACCTCCGTGAAGGCCGCTGCACCCCGATCGGCAGCGTGACCTCGGCGATGGATCCTGCCTGCATCACCGCCGGGGACAGCTCGCGCAACCACAGGTCGGCGAACTGGTAGGGGGCCACGTCCTGATATCGGGTTATCTCCATAACGATCCCGAGGCTACCGGGGCGACGGTAGGGTCGCGCCATCATGGATGATCTCCACCCCGGCATCAATTACGTCAATCACAGCAACATCGAGATCACCGAGGTCGGCCCCGATCGGGCGGTGGGGCAGATCGCGCTGGCGCCTCACCACAACCAGCCGTACGGCGTCGTGCACGGCGGCGTCTACTGCACCCTGGTGGAGACGCTGGCGTCGACGGGAGCAGCCATGTGGGCGTTGGACCAGGGGATGGCGGGATGCGTGGGGGTCCACAACGCCACCGATTTCCTGCGTTCCACCCGGGAGGGGGTACTGGTGGGGGAGGCCACACCCATTCACCGGGGCCGCACCCAGCAGCTCTGGCAGGTGGAGGTGACCCGCCAGGGCGACGGAAAGTTGATGGCTCGGGGCCAGGTTCGGCTCCAGAACCTGTCAGACGCGTCGGTGATCGGGGGCATGGCGGCGACCTGAGTGAGTCGCCCTACCCTGACGTCCATGTCCCGTCGTCTCCATGTGGGGCCGCTCCGCGTCGACCCCCCTGTCGTGCTCGCCCCCATGGCGGGAGTGACCAACGCCGCCTTCCGCACCCTGTGCCGGCACTACGGGGTCGGCCTGTACGTATCGGAGATGATCGGCGCCCGTGCCCTCGTGGAGGGAGACGCCAAAACGCTGGCCAACGCTGGTTTCGGCGCCGACGAGCAGGTGCGGTCGATCCAGCTCTACGGCACCGAGCCGACATCGGTGGGGCGAGCCACCCGGATCCTCGTCGACGATCACCGGGTCGATCACATCGACCTGAACTTCGGCTGTCCCGTCCCCAAGGTCACCCGCCATGGCGGTGGCGCCGCCCTTCCCTGGAAGACGGACCTGCTGGCGTCGATCGTCGCCGAGGCCGTGGCCAACGCCGGAGCGGTACCCGTCACTGTGAAGTTCCGGATGGGAATCGACGACGATCACCTCACCTATCTCGAGTCGGGCCGGGTGGCGGAAGGAGAGGGCGCGGCGGCGGTCGCCCTCCATGCCCGGACCGCGGCGCAGCGCTACTCGGGTTCGGCCCGATGGGAGGCGATCGCGGCGCTGAAGCAGACCGTCCGGACCGTCCCGGTGCTGGGCAACGGCGACATCTGGACCGCCGGGGATGCCGTTTGCATGATGACCGAGACCGGCTGCGACGGTGTGGTGGTGGGCCGGGGTTGTCTGGGCCGTCCATGGCTGTTCGGCGATCTCGCAGCCGTGATGGCCGGTGACCCGCCGCCGCCTGCCCCGACATTGGGCGAGGTGGGGCAGGTGATGCGCCGCCACGTGCGTCTGCTGGTCGATCAGTTCGGCCCCCGCCACGGCACCAACCTCTTCCGGCGCCACCCCAGCTGGTATCTCAAGGGATTCCCGGTGGGGCGGGAGATCCGCGACAGGCTCTCCCGGGTGTCGGGGGTGGAAGAAGTCGACCTGCTCGTGTCGCTCCTCGACCCGACGATTCCCTTCCCCGAAGCCGCCCACCGGATGGTTCGGGGCCACAGCGGCGGCGCCCGACGGGTGAAGCTCCCTCCCGGGTTCCTCGACACCCGGACCAGCCACGGCCTCGACCGGGAGGCGGAGCTGGTCGTGTCCGGCGGCTGACGAACCGACCGCGCTGGCCGATCGGTGGTTCCAGCAGGCGCACCGAACGGGCGGTTCTCAGATCCTCAGGTCGGTTTCGGCCAGCCGCTCGGCCGCCGTCTCGTCTCCTCCGAGGGTGACCTCCGCCACCCGGCCGCGCCCGGTCATGTACAGCATCAGTTCCCCCGGAGCGCCGTCGACGATGGCCCGGGGCTCGGAACCGTGACGGTGGATGACCCCACCCTGCCACACCAGGTCGACCCCCACGTCCACCCGTCTGAGCAGCAGGCGGCCCCCGATCCGAATCAGCCTCGCCAGACCCTCATCCAGGTCGGAGCGATCGGTTCGGGGTCCGAGTCCGCTGGCCCGTCGCACGTCCTCGTGGTGCAGGAAGTACTCGTAGAGCTGGCCCCCGGCCGGCAGCGGACGGAACCAGATGGGCTCCCCGCGCCGGATCACCTCGATCAGCGATTCGAGACCCTCACGACGGCGACGCTCCATCGCCAACTCGGTGAGGAATCCCAGCGAGCGCTTCAGCATGATCCCGGGCCCCGACCACACGTCGTGTTCGCGGGCAACCAGGTGAGCGGCGAGATCGAGCACCGCCCAACCCTCGTTGAGGGTGGGGGCGTCCGCTCCCACCTCCTCCATCAGCTCGCACAGTTCCTCCCTCTCGGAACGGGCGAGCGCCGAGATCGACATGGGCTGAGGGTACGTAGCGTCGACCTGCCGGGCCAGTCAGGCCGAGGCGACCCTTCGTCCCTCCACGACGACGGCGATGATGTCGGCGGCGGTGGCGGCGAAGATCACCCCCTCGTCGGGAACCCCGGCAGTGCGTGGCGTCTCCCTGCCGACGACGACCACATCGAAGCGGTCCCCCACCTCCAGGCTCGAGCCGGCGGTGCCGGCCCGGAGCAGGGAGGCCACGTCGTGGCTCCCCGTCGTCCCGGTGGCCAGGCGCTGATGCAGCTCGAGGAGACGCATCTCCTCGAAAGGATCGATCACCGCCTGCGAGTCGCTGCCGATCCCGAGCTCGATCCCTGCGTCCTCCATCGCCGCGGTCGGCCCGATCCCGTCGGCGAGCCATCGTTCGGTGGTCGGGCAGATGGAGGCAACGGTCCCCTCGGCGGCGAGGAGCCGAATATCGGTGGGTGCGGCATGAGTGACATGAACGACGGTGACGGTGGGGCCGAGTATGCCGCTGTCGGCCAGCAGCTCGGTGGGGGTCCGCCCATAGTGAGCCACGCAGTCGCGGTTCTCGGCGGGCTGCTCCGACACGTGGACGTGGAGGGGCCGGCCGAGAGCCCATTCGGCCACCACCGCCATCTGCTCGGGATCGACGGCGCGCACCGAGTGGATGGCCGCTCCGGCTTCCACCCCGGCGGGGGGAGTCCACCGGGAAACCCTGTCCAGCCACCGGTCGACGGTTCCGTCGCTGAAACGTCTTTGGGGGCCTTCCGGGGGACGGCCGAAGCCCGACGACAGGTAGCAGGTGTCGAGGAGCGTCAGACGGATCCCGGCTTCCGCCGCCGCGTCGCACAAGGCGTCTGCCATGATGTTGGGTTCCGAATAGGGGGTGCCGTCGGGCTGATGGTGGAGATAGTGAAACTCCGTCACCGAGGTGTACCCCGCGGCCAGCATCTCCCGAAAGGTGGCGACGGCGACGGCCCGGTAGGAGTCGGGATCGAGGCCGGATGCGACGTCGTACATGGCGTCTCTCCACGACCAGAAGTCGCCCTTCCGGGGGGCGACATGGCCACGGAGCACACGATGGAACACATGCGAGTGGGTGTTGGCGAACCCGGGGAACGCCAGCCCCGGCAGGGATTCGGTGTCGGCGGCGGCCGCAGCGCCCGTGGTGATCGAGGCTATCCGGCCCTTCTCGGTCTCCACCACCACATCCGACTCGAAGGACCTCCCCGTCCACGCCACCGGCAGATGCCACCGCTTCAACGCCACCCCCCCTCTCCGTTTTCGCGCATCAAATGCGCGCCATAGCGCGCATTCGATGCGCGAAAACGGAGGAGGGTCATTGGAGGGGGATGTCCAGACCGCGTTCGGTGGCGACGCGCCGGGCGATGTCGTAGCCGGCGTCGGCGTGGCGCATGACACCGGTGCCGGGGTCGTTGGTGAGCACCAGTTCCAGACGCAGGTCCGCCTGGTCGGTGCCGTCGGCCACCACCTGGGCGCCGGCGTGGATCGAGTTGCCTATGCCCACGCCTCCCCCGTGGTGTACCGCCACCCACGCTGCCCCCGAGGCTGTGTTGAGGAGAGCGTTGAGTATCGGCCAGTCGGCCACGGCGTCGGAGCCGTCGACCATGGCTTCCGTCTCCCGGTAGGGCGAGGCCACAGAGCCGGAGTCGAGGTGATCGCGGCCGATCACGATGGGCGCCGACACCACGCCGGAGCGCACCAGTTCGTTGAAGGCGAGGCCGGCGAGATGCCTTTCCTTGTATCCCAGCCAGCAGATTCGAGCGGGCAGCCCCTGGAACCGAACGCGGTCGCCGGCCATCGTGAGCCAGCGTCGCAGGGGCTCGTTGTCGCCGAAGAGGTCGAGGAGAGCTCGGTCGGTTGCGTCGATGTCGGCCGGATCCCCCGACAGGGCCACCCACCGGAACGGCCCCATCCCCTCGCAGAAGAGGTCACGGATGTAGGCGGGCACGAACCCCGGGTAGGCGAAGGCATCGGCGAAGCCCGCCGTCTGCGCTTCCCCCCTCAGGTTGTTGCCGTAGTCGAACACCTCGCTGCCGGCGCGGCTGAAGCCCACCATCGCCTGGCAATGCGTCGCCATCGACTCACGGGCCGCCTTGATGTAGGTGTCGGGATCCGAGGTTCGCAGCTCGGCGGCGGAACGGGGGTCGTGGCCGACGGGCACATACCCGAAGAGGGGATCGTGGGCCGAGGTCTGATCGGTGACGATGTTGAAGTCGATGCCGCGGCGCAGAAGCTCGGGGAAGACCTCGGCGGCGTTGCCCACCAGACCGATGGACAAGGCCTTGCGCTCCGCTCGCGCCGCGAGACCGCGCTCGATGGCGTCTTCGATGTCGTCGGCTTCCTCGTCGAGGTATCCGGTCTCGAGACGGCGGCTGATCCGCTCGGGATCAACCTCCACACATACGACCGCCCCTCCGTTCATGGTCACGGCCAGTGGCTGGGCGCCGCCCATGCCGCCCAGACCGGCGGTGAGGGTGAGGGTGCCGGCGAGCGAACCGCCGAAACTCTTCTCGGCGATGGCGGCGAAGGTCTGGTAGGTGCCCTGGAGGATCCCCTGGGTACCTATGTAGATCCAAGAACCGGCCGTCATCTGGCCGTACATCATCAGTCCGGCCTCCTCCAGTTCCCAGAAGTGATCGAGGGTGGCCCAGCGGGGAACCAGCAGCGAATTGGCGATGAGCACCCGTGGGGCCATGTCGTGGGTGCGGAAAACTCCCACCGGCTTGCCCGACTGGACGAGCATGGTGTGATCGCCGGGCAGGCGCTCGAGGGTGCGGACGATGGCCGTGAGGGCCTCCACCGAGCGGGCGGCCTTTCCCCGCCCGCCGTAGACGACCAGCCCTTCGGGGTCCTCGGCCACCTCGGGGTCGAGGTTGTTGAGAAGGCAACGCAGGGCAGCTTCCTGCAGCCACCCGGGCGTGTTGAGGTCGGCGCCCCGGGGTGCCCGGAGTGGAAACGTGAGGTCGATCATGCCGCCGAGGGTACGCCCCTCCCCGTTTTCGCGCATCGAATGCGCGCCATAGCGCGCATTCGATGCGCGAAAACGGGGTCAGGTGAGGAGGAGCTTTTCCAGGCGGCGACGGGTTATGGCCAGGCCGATCGAGCCCATCGCCAACAGGAAGGCAGCATGGCCGACCATCGACCAGTCGAGGATCCCGAGCATGAAGCCCCGTATCAACTCGACGCCGTGGTAGAGCGGGGAGAGTCGGGTGACCGCCTGGAGGAACGGGGGGTAGACGTCGAGCGGGTAGAACGTCGCCGAGAACAGGAACAGGGGCAGAGTCACGAGCTGGACCAGGTCGAAGTCCTGCCAGCTCTTCATGAAGGTCGTGGCGGCCAGCCCGCAGGCGGCGAAGGCGAACCCGATCACCACGGCGGACACCAGCGCCAGCGGCCACAGCCAGCCCGTGGTGAGACCCATGATCAGTGCCACCACCACGAACCCCGCGGCATAGATGAGGCCGCGGATGAGACACCACGTGATCTCACCGACGGCGATGTCCATCGCCTGGAGGGGTGTGGTGACCATGCCGTCGTAGACCTTGCCGAACTTGAGCTTGAAGAACACGTTCATCGTCGACTCGAGCACCGCCCCGTTCATCGCCGATGCCGCCAGGAGGGCGGGCGCCACGAACTCGGTGTAGGAGACCGACGCCCCTCCGGGCCCGGTGACCTCGCCGACGAGGGCCCCCAGCCCTATCCCGATCGAGAAGAGGTAGAAGACGGGTTCGAAGAAGCCGCTGAAGATGACCTTCCAGAGCCGGCGGTAGACGAGGAGGTTGCGTTCCAGCAGGCGGTGGGCCCGCCACCCGGGCCGGACGGCCGGTCGCGCCGTGGTCACGGTGGTCACTTCTGGAGCCTCTCACGCAGGAAACGGATCGCCAGGACCCAGGCAATCGCCGTCATCGCCAGCAGATAGGCGACGTGGACCCACAGGGGGATCGACGACACCACCGGTGCCCCCACCTCGGGCAACGCCAGCTTCCGCACCAGCTCGACGGCATGGAACAGCGGCGTGGCGATGGCGACCGGCTCGAGGAAGTCGGGGAGCTGGGAGATCGGGAAGAACGTGCCGGAGAAGAGGAACATGGGGATGATCCCGAAGCGGAACATGGTGGTGAGACCGGTCTCGTCCTCGATTCGTGACGTGATGGCGGTAGCCGTGGCCTGGAAGGCGAGTCCGCCGAGCACGGCCGGGACGAGGGCGACGAGAGCCGGGATCGGCTCGATGGCCCCCACCACCACCGCCACGGCGGCGTAGACCCCGATCGTGAAGGTGAGATGGATCGCCCCCCACACGAGCATGCCGTTGATGAGGTCGGCCACGGTCACCGGAGTGGTGAGGACGGCGTCGAATGTCTTGCGCCACTTGATGCCGGCCATCACCGGCCAGGCTCCCTCGCCGAAGCCCGTCTGCATGGACGTGGCTGCCAGCAGGCCGGTGGCGACGAATGTCAGGAAGGGGATCGGCAGCTCGGCCTCACCCGCTCCCCGGTCGACCATGCTGCCCAGCGCGAAACCCATCCCCGCCAGGAACAGCACCGGGTTGAGGAACGTGGAGATGATTCGCCCTCTCCACGTCCGCCGGTAGCCGATGTAGAAGGACTCCTGGACGTGGAGGGCGTTGGTGACCGCAGCCATCAGTCGATCAGCCTTCGTCCCGTCAGATGCAAGAAAACGTCCTCGAGGGTGGAGCGGCGGGTGAGCCGCTGGTCGAACTGCACGTCCCGATCGTGGATGCCGTCGATGAGAGTGTCGGCGTCGTCGGTGTAGAGCAGCACCCGGTCGGCGAGGGCTTCCATGCGCTTGGCCAGGCCGTCGAGGCGCTCGACCTCCCCGTCGATCTCGCCGGGAGCGAACCGCAACTCCACCACCTCCCTGGTGGAGTACCGGGAGATCAGCTCCGAGGGCGACCCCTCGGCGACGATGTTGCCCTGATCCATCACCACCAGGCGGTCGCAGAGCTGCTCGGCCTCGTCCATGTAATGGGTCGTGATGATGAGGGTGGCGCCCTCCCGCTTGAGCCGATAGAGGCGGTCCCAGAGGATGTGGCGAGCCTGGGGGTCGAGGCCGGTGGTGGGCTCGTCGAGGATGACCAGGTCGGGGCTGTTGATCAGCGCTCGGGCGATGATCAGCCGCCGCTTCATGCCGCCCGACAGAGCCTCCACCTTGGCGGTGCGCTTCTCCTCGAGCTGCGCGAACGACAGCAACTCGTCGATGCGCGCCCGGATCGTCGCCTTGGGAACGTCGTGGTAGCGGCCGTAGATGTACAGGTTCTCGGCCACGGTGAGCTCCTCATCGAGGTTGTTCTCCTGGGGAACGACCCCGAGGCGGCTCCGGATGGACGGACCGTCGGTGGCGGGGTCGAGGCCGAACACGGTCATCTCGCCGTCGGAGATGGGGCTGACGGTGGTGATCATCTTCATCGTCGAGGTCTTGCCGGCGCCGTTGGGGCCGAGGAAGCCGAAGGCCTCACCCGACGTGATCTGGAAGTCGACTCCGTTCACGGCCACGAACTCCCCGAACCGTTTGGTCAGCCCGCGTGCTTGTACGAGAGGGTCGAGCATCCGGGGAACGGTACTCGCCTGATGGGACATGTTTCGAGCTGTTTCCGACATGACGACGAGAGATTACGACCTCAAGTCGACTTGAAGTCAAGCCCTCCCGGTGTCGGTCACCCGAGCGTCCATACCCGGCGGACGAACTCGGGCCCCGTCAGCGAGACCCTGGTCATCACCGCCTCTACCAGGATCAGGTCGGGGTTGTCGGGTGAACCCCAGAAGTTGCTCATGTCGTAGGGGACGACCCGGTTCCAGTGTCTGCGTCGGGCGGCCTCGCTGTCGTGGAGCCGTGCCACTCCCCGACCGAACAGCTCACCGGGACCGGCACCGGTCGTCACCGGCCAGTGGAACGACACCTCCCCGTTGCCGACGAGGTTGCGATGCTTCTGGGTGTGGCGGCGGGTGGCGAACCACACCCGCCCTTCCTCGGCCAGCCCGGGGGCGACCACGGCGACGTGCGGGCGGCCGTCCTTGCCGACGGTGGCGACATAGGTGATCCATGAGATCGTCTCCGCGGCGTCGGCCACCTCCTGCCAGGTGAGAGGTGACGGTGGGGTCATCCGTATCGTCCCCGGTGCACCAGGGACTCGAGGGGCCTCCGCCCGCCGAACCGGCGCGGGGAGGCGTCGTCGGTCGGGTAGCCGAGAGCGACGGCGTAGCGCGTCCGTCGATCGGCGGGAACGCCGAGGAGGGCTCGGGCATCGCCGTCACGATGGAGGGTTATGGGACACGACGCTACCCCGAGCGCCTTGGCGGCGAGCATGATGTTCTGGGCGGCGCGGCCCGAGTCGAACTCGTAGCCCTCGGGTTCCTGGACGATCACGATGGTGGCGGCCGAGTCGCGTACGGGGTCGGTGAAGTCGCCGCAGGCGGCCAGAGCGCCCAGCTCATCGTCGCCGGTCACCACCACGAAGGACCAGCTCTGGCGATTCTTGGAGCTGCCGGTCCAGCGGGCTGCCTCCAGGATCGCCGCCAGATCGTCGTCGGCCAGCTCTTCGTCGCGGAACGAGCGAATTGCCCTCAGTCCGAGGATGAAGTCATATATATCCGCACCCATGGCCGCAGTATGGCTGCAACGGGTCGGAAGACCCACCCCGAGACCGGACCGCGGCGATAGACTCGCCGGGTTCTAGATCGGAGTGGCGGTCGGGTGTTCTCTCAGGAGGGGCTGGCCTACCACGTAGGCGGAGGAGAGAGCGTGAAGCAATACGCGCTGAGACTGTCGCTGGCGGCCGTGCTGCTGGTTGTGCCACTCATCCCGGCGGCGGGACAGACCCAGAGCCCAGCGCCGGCAATCGACTGGGAAGAGGCCTGGGAGCGAGGGTATCTGCCTCCCGACCCATCCGCTCTCGAGGGCCTGTCCCTGCAGGCGGACGACCCCCTGGGGCTGCTGCCCGGCATCGACTTTCTGCGAGCGCACAGCCTGGGCAAGGACGTCATCGACGTGTGGACCTGCGACCTGGATGTGTCGGTGAACACGATCGTGGCACAACTGGACAGCGAGGTCGTGACGTATTTCACCGCTCATTCGGGAGGCGCCTACCAGCTGGACTTCGTGGCCAAGTCGGCCGCAACGGGAGGCGAGCAGAAGTGCTACGACACCGCCGCCGCCAACGCCAGCGGCAACGCCAACGGTGTCCTCTTCGCCGGCCCGTGGTCGGGGGGTCTGGCAACTCCCGGCAACAACGGGCCCTCGTTCCCGGACAACGGACGGTGGGCGTTCGTGGGTTATCCCTTCGCCTTCTCCATGGTGGCGGCTCACGAGATGGGCCACACCGTCACCTGGCCCCACTCGACCACCGGGGTGAGTGGCAGCGACTACGACAACGCCATGGATCTCATGTCGGGGAACCTGGGAACACACGGCGGCACCCACCCCCAGCCCTACGACGCGGCCGTCATCAATCGCTACGCGGCCGGGTGGATCGCCACCAACCAGGTGAGAGTGCTGGGAAGCAGCAGCGCCAGCTTCACCCTCAACCCTTCACCCGGCTCGGGACTGCAGATGGCGGTGATTCCCGCAGGTTCCCGCTACTACACCCTGGGTGCCCGGACCAGTTCCACCTACGACCCCATACCCACCTCGTGGCAGGGGGTCGAGGTCTATGAGGTGACTCCGTGCCCGGAGGTCGACCCCTACTACTGCCTGTTCGACCCGGACTTCCAGATGGGCTTCCGGATCATCACTCCGCTGGGGAAAGTGCCCTTCCAGGCCGGCTCTACCCCCGCACACGTCATCAGGCCCGGCAGCTCCAAGACGGTAGCCGGTCGGTCGGTCTCGGTGGCGAGCGCCTCCAACGGGGCCTATACGGTCTCTGTCGGTGCCGGCTCGGGGGGCGGATCCTTCACCGATACCTCGGGCCATACCTTCGAGACCGAGATCGAGTGGCTGGCGGCGGCAGGCATAACCCGCGGTTGCAACCCCCCGGCCAACTCGCTCTTCTGTCCCAACGACCCCGTCACCCGGGGTCAGATGGCGGCCTTCATCCATCGGGCCCTCCCCGACCTGCCGGCGACGGGGCCCACGACCGATTTCCGTGACGACGACGGGAGCACGTTCGAGGCCGACATCGAGTGGCTGGCGGCGACGGGGGTGACGCGGGGATGCAATCCCCCCGCCAACGACCGTTTCTGCCCGGACGTGGTGGTGACCCGCGGCCAGATGGCGGCGTTCCTGCATCGGGCCCTCCCCGACCTGCCGGCGACGGGGCCGACGACCGATTTCCGTGACGACGACGGGAGCACGTTCGAGGCCGACATCGAGTGGC
>CAZTXD010000003.1:0-18369 GCA_964617995.1 uncultured Acidimicrobiaceae bacterium | reverse complement strand
CGGCGACGGGGGTGACGCGGGGATGCAATCCCCCCGCCAACGACCGTTTCTGCCCCGGCGATCCGGTGACCCGGGGAGCGATGGCGGCCTTCCTCAGCCGGGCCCTGGGCGGGTGACCCCCGGCTCCGCGTAGACGATGAGCTGGGTACACCGGAATACGGCGAGCCGGCGACCCGACTCCTCGGCCTGAACGACCGCATCCCACACCTGGGTCGTGCGACCGCCGTGGAGCAACGTCGCCTCTGCCGTCATGCCTCCCTCGAGGAGGGTGCCGAGGTGGTTCGACTTCAACTCGATGGTGGTGAAGCCGTTCGCTCCCGGAGGCAGCGAGGCGACACATCCATACCCGGCTGCCGTGTCGGCGAGGGCGATCACCGCCGCCGCGTGGAGATACCCGTTGGGAGCCAGATGACGGGGGGTGACATGACAGCGGAGACGGCACCTTCTTTCCTCCAGCTCGACGATCTCCACTCCCAGCAGACCGGGAAGGCGCTCGGCTCCCTCGGCCTCGAACCATTTCCGGAGGCTCTCCGGATCTGGCGGGAAGGGGGCGGGCATCGGCAGGACGATACCAAGCCGGGAGCCTGACATACTGGGCGCGTGAGCGATCTGGCCACTCTCGTGGAGATCTCGAGGCAGGTGGCGGCAACGCGTTCCCGGCGCAGGAAAGTCGAGCTGCTCTCCGGCTATCTGAGCGGTCTCGACCCCGGATCGGTGGCTCCGGCAGTTGCCTTCCTGTCCGGTGTGATACCCCAGGGAGCCCTCGGTGTCGGTTGGGCGACGATCGGCAGCCCCCCGGTCCCGGCCAGGACCCCGTCCCTCGAGGTCGGCGACGTGATGGATGTCTTCGACGAGCTGATCACGCTCGGGGGGGCCGGCTCCAACGCCAAGCGCCGCCAGCTGGTCGAGGGCCTGCTGGCCCGGGCCGGCTCCGACGAGCAGAGCTTCCTCCACGGGCTCATGACCGGCGAGATCCGCCAGGGCGCCCTCGAGGGAATCATGGTCGAGGCGGTGGCGGAGGCAGCCGCCGTCGCCGCTCAGGCCGTCCGACGCGCCACGATGCTCAACGGGCGGATCTGGGAGGTGGCGCCTCTCGCCATCGACGGTGGTCGGGAAGCACTGGAGGCGGTGGGACTGACGCTCTTCCGACCGGTGAAGCCGATGCTGGCCCAAAGCGCCGAGACGGTGGCGGACGCCCTGGACCGAACCGGCCCGGCCGCAGTGGAGTGGAAGCTCGACGGCATCCGCATCCAGGTCCATCGGGAGGAGGAGAGGGTGGAGGTCTATACCCGCAACCTCAACCCTGTAACCGACCGGCTCGGCGAGCTGGTCGACGTCGTCAGGGCTTTCGACTGTGGTACTGCGGTGCTCGACGGGGAGGCCCTCTTCGTGGATCCCGAGGGACGACCGGCTCGCTTCCAGGAGACCGCAGGCCGTTTCACCACCGACGACATGGACGATCGGGGAATCCGTCCGTTTTTCTTCGACGTGCTCCACGCCGACGGCGACGACCTGATCGACCGGCCGCTCGCGGAGCGGCGCCGGGTCCTCGAGCAGATAGCAGGCGACCATGTGGTGCCCCATGGAGTGGCCGCCACACCCGAGGACGCCGATGGGGTGCTGGAGGCGGCTCTGGCCGACGCCCACGAGGGCGTGGTGGTCAAGGCTCTCGATTCCGTCTACGAGGCGGGCCGCCGGGGCGGGTCCTGGATCAAGGTCAAGCCGGTGCACACCCTCGACCTGGTGGTCCTGGCTGCCGAATGGGGCCACGGCCGTCGTCAGGGTTGGCTGTCGAATCTCCATCTGGGGGCGCGTGAGGGCGACGACTGGGTGATGGTGGGCAAGACCTTCAAGGGCCTCACCGATGAGCTGTTGACCTGGCAGACGGAGCGACTCCAGGAGATCGAGGTGCGCCGCTCCCGCTCGACCGTCTATGTGAAACCCGAGCTCGTCGTGGAGATCGGCCTCGACGGGGTGCAGGTGTCGACCCGCTACCCGGGCGGGGTGGCCCTGCGGTTCGCCCGGGTGAGGGGGTACCGGCCCGACAAGGACCCCACCGAAGCCGACACGATCGACGCGGTGCGGGCTCTGGCCGGCCTGGGTCCTCTGCAGGGCTGATGCGATACTGGCGCCCGCACGTGACCTGAGAGGACTCGACATGGCCACCCCCCACATCTCGGCCGAGAAGGGCGACTTCGCCCCCTCCATCCTGCTGCCCGGTGACCCCCTGCGAGCCACCCACATCGCCGAGACGTTCCTCGACGACGTCCGGGAGGTGACGGCGGTGCGAAACATGCTCGGCTTCACGGGTACCTACCGGGGTGTTCCCGTTTCGGCCATGGGAACCGGGATGGGCATCCCCTCGGCGTCGATCTACGCCACCGAGCTCGTCACCCAGTACGGGGTGGAGCGGCTGATCCGGGTCGGCTCGTGTGGGGCGCTGCAACCCGACCTGGCGCTGCGCGACGTGATCCTGGCGATCGGTGCTTGCACCGACTCGGGCGTGAACAGGGTCCGCTACGGGGACCACGACTTCGCCGCCACCGCCGACTTCGGGTTGCTGAGGGCCGCCGCCGGGGCCGCCGAAGAGGGAGGCATCCCGATACGGGTGGGCAACGTCCACTCTGCCGACCTGTTCTACAACCCCGAGGAGGGTGTGTTCGAGCGCATGCGGGACATGGGCGTGCTGGCGGTGGAGATGGAGGCGGCCGGCCTCTACGGTGTCGCCGCCGAGCGGGGGGCGCGTTCGCTGACGATACTCACCGTCTCCGACCACATCCTCCACGGCACCGAGACCTCCTCGGATGAGCGCCAGACCACCTTCGACGACATGGTTAGGGTGGCGCTGGAGACGGTCGTGAGGGACGTGGGCGCCTGAATCTCGAGAACGTCGCCTACTCCTCGTCGGCGACGTGGCGGGGCGGCAGGCCCACCCGCTCCGACAGCGCCTCCTCGCGGTCGCGGACGATGCGCCGGGCGATCTGCTCGCCGGCGTGGGTGATCCACATGGCGGTGTGGGAGCCCTCCCGGTAGTCGGCCTCCCCGAAGGCGTCGATGCGATCCTGTTCCAGCAGGCGGCTGGCCTGCTGGAACTCACTCGCCGAGCCCGGTCGGTATACGGCGTAGGTGCGCCCGCCGTTGGCGTCCACCACCGAGAAAACCGGCACGTCGGAGGGCCCATCGGCGACATAGATCATGTTCTGGAACGGCACCCTGCGGTCTTCCTTGGCGATCTTGGCGTTCACGTCGATCGTCGGGCTCTTGTTGGTCCCTTTGTTGATCTCGAAGATCGCCTTGGTCTTGGTGGTGTTGTCGATGGTGTAGATGAGCTGGCGAATCTCGCCGTCGGGGGAGAACAGCTGACTCTGGCCGTCGCGATAGCCGGGTGGAGCCACCAGCTCTGTGAACTCCGACGCCCACACCCCCGCCACATGCGGTGCCACCGCCGACCCGAGGATCATCTGGCGCAGCCCGGTGGAGACGATGTAATGCTCGACGTGGATCTGGTGCTCGGCGAAGCGCGGGTTCGACTCGATCTGCTTGCGCATGAGGTCGAGGAAGTCGGGCATTCCCTCGTAGAACTCGATCTCCCCACCCAGCTCCCGCAGCAGATCGTTGCCCAGGCCCGGCATCTTCCCGGCCTGCACATAGGTGAGGATGTGGTTGAGGTAGAGCGTGTCGCGGGCGATCAGGGTGTTGCCCCGCTCCCGGTACCAGGTCTCGAGCCCGTCCACCTCCTCCCAGAAGGAGCCCTCGTCGACCTCGAAGTGGCGGAACAGCGGTCGCTGCATGTTGCCGGGGATCAGGGTCTTGTCGAAGTCCCAGATCACGGCGATGACGTTTTGGGGGAAGATGGGTCGACTCATGGGGTGCTCGCGAAAACGGAGGCTATTGCGGTTTCGCCGCGCTTGCAATGGGGACCTATCGGTTGCCAGCATCTCCAACTCAATGAGTCAGCGGTTCCTCGTCTCGATCTCGGTCCTCGTCGTGGTGGCCTGTGCCGGCCCCGAGACGACTCCCACCACCATCGCCCCCACCACGGTTGCTCCCTCTACCACGGTGGCGGTGACGGCGACGACCGCCGACGTGGCGACCACCACCATGCCCACGACCACCACCACCACCACGGTGGAAGGTGAGTGGACGGAGGTACCGGTGGTGGCGTCGGCGTGGGGGGTCATGGGCTGGTGGGACGGCACCGTGTGGGTCGACGCGATCGACGAGCCCGATGTCGACCTGGTAGGCGACTACCGGATGCTCGGCGTGGGCTACGAGGAGGTGGCGGAGGCGGTCGAGGTCGGCGAGTACTGCGAGGTCGAGGCCGGTGGGGTCGTTCCCCGGCCGGAGCTGCCCTGGGGCGAGGAGTTCCCGATCCCCGACCCGGCCATTGCCCTGTCGGCGGGTTGGGACCTGGGCCCGTCCGTGGAGGTGCTCGACGGCGGTGCCGATCCCTATGTCGCAGTCGTGTCGGAGTTCCTGGCCGACCGGGGACTGGAGGTGGAGTCCCCCAACCTCGCCCAGGTGCTGCGGGTCGATCTCGACTCCGACGGGGTCGACGAGGTGATCGTGGTGGCAGAAGAGATCGCTCAGTCCCCGTCCCTCTTCGCCTCCGAGGGGGATTACGCCGTCACCCTCCTGCGTTCGGTCGATGGCGACGAGGTGGTCACCCACGTCCTCGACGAGTGGGTCATCGCCGAGGTCGATTTCCCCGACGAGGTGCCGTTCATCGTGTCCTCACGTGTGGTCGCCGTGGCCGACCTGAACGGAGACGGGTCCTCCGAGGTTGCCCTGGCCGGCGCCTACTACGAAGGCTCGGGGATACAGGTGTACGACTTCGACGCTTCCTCGGGTCCGACGGCCGTGCTCGGGGTTGGGTGCGGCGTCTGAGTGCCGGCGGGAGGCGATTAGCGTGCCTCCCTCATGTTTCGAGATCCCGACGTTCGCCGCGGGGTCACCGACGCTTTTCCCCTCCTGGTGCCGGTGGTTCCCTTCGCCATGGTCCTGGGCCTGACGATCGCCGAATCAGCCGTGCCCAACTTCGTGGGATGGTTGGGCTCGAGTCTCATATTCGGAGGCGCCGCCCAGCTCACGGTCGTCACCCTGACCGCAGAAGGGGCGGCGGTGCTGGCGGTCATCGCAGCCGGGCTGGTGGTGAATGCCCGTCATCTCATGTACTCGGTGGCACTCTCTCCCACCTTCGGGTCACAGCCCCGGTGGTTCCGCTGGCTCGGTCCCTACTTCCTCATCGACCAGGCCTTCGCCCTGTCCGTCTTCGTGCTCGATCGGCCTCCCGCCTCGTTCCGGCGCTACTACATGGCATGCGGGCTCACCTTCTGGTCGGTGTGGCAGGTGTCGGTCGCTCTCGGCCTGGTAGTGGGTCCGGTGATCCCCGCCGACCTCTCGTTGAGCTTCGCCGTTCCCCTCCTCTTCCTGGGCTTGCTCCTGGGAGTGTTGAGAACGACCCCGGCCGTGGCCGCCGCCATCGTGGGAGCCGCCGTCACGCTGGCGACGCTGGGCCTACCCAATCGCGCCGGGATCCTGGTGGGCGCAGCCGCCGGCGTGATCGCAGGCGTCTCCGCCGAGAGGAGGGTGCGGTGACGATCTTCTGGATAGCGCTCATCGCCACCGTGGTCGTCGGAGTCGGAACCTACCTCACCCGCGCCAGCTTCATCGTCGCTCTGGCCGATCGCGAGCTTCCGGCCCGTCTCCGGGCTGCCCTGGGGTACGTTGCCCCCGCCGTGCTGGCCGCCCTCGTCGTGTCCCTCCTCTTGGGAGGCGAAGAAGGGGTTTCGGTGGGATGGGAGCCCATCGCCGCGCTGGCAGTCGGAGGGTTGGTGGGCTGGAGGACGCGTAGCCTGCCCTGGGTGCTCGTGGCCGGCATGGGGACCCTCTGGGCCCTGCAGTGGGTGACGTGAAGGGTCGGTCACCGGTCAGCGGCCGAGGGTGAAGAACTCCGGGTTGGGCTGGAGGTCGGCCAGGTGGGCGATGCGATTGGAGAGAGCGAAGAGGGCCGCGACCGAGCCGATGTCCCAGATGTCGTCGTCGTCGAAGCCGTGGGCCCGGAGGCTCTCGAGGTCGTCCTCGTCGACATCCTCGGGTCGACGAGCCATCTTCACGGCCACACTGAGCATCGCCCTCTGACGCTCGGTCACGGGTGCCGTGCGCCAGTTGGCGGCGATCCGGTCGGCGATCTCCGTGTCCTTGGCCCTGATCCGGAGGATGGCGCCGTGGGCGACGATGCAGTAGAGGCAATCGTTGGCGGCACTGGTGGCAACGACGATCATCTCCCGCTCCGCCTTGGTCAGACCCGACTCGCGCTCCATCACCGCGTCGTGATAGTCCATGAAGGCCCGCAGCTCGTGGGGCCGATGGGCCATCGCCAGGAACACGTTGGGGACGAAGCCGGTGCGTTCCTCCACCGCCTCGATCCGCTCCCTCAGGTCCTCGGGAAGGTCGCCGAGGGAAGCGACCGGGAAACGGCTGATCGACATATGCCTAGTACCACCGCTCGTCCATGCACCCACGGTACCCATGCCACAATCCAACGCCATGCAACACCGGGCTATGACAGACGTGCACGCAGCATCCTCCGTATCCGGGGGAACGCGATGAGCGACCGCTTCGACTTCGCGGTGGTAGGAGCGGGGATCGTGGGGCTGGCCACGGCGCATGCCCTGGTCCGCCGTCATCCCCAGGCGTCGATCGTGGTTCTCGAGGCGGAAGCGGAGGTGGGCGCCCATCAGAGCAGTCACAACAGCGGTGTCATCCACTCGGGCCTCTACTACACCCCTGGATCCCTGCGGGCCCGGCTGTGCGTGGAGGGTCGGCGCCGCATCATCGACTTCTGTCGCCGCTACGACATACCCCATGCCGTCACCGGCAAGTTGGTCGTGGCGACCGATCGGGAGGAGGTGAGCCGTCTCGGAGGGCTGCACACCCGTGGCAACGCCAACGGGCTGGCCGGCATCACCCGTCTCGGTCCGGGAGACTGGGACGACCTGGAGCCCAACATCCGGGGTGTGGCGGCTCTGCACGTGCCCGAAGCGGGCGTGGCCGACTTCGCCGCGGTCACCCGCAAGCTCGCCGAGGTGCTGGAAGGAGACGTCCGCACCGAATGGCGGGTGACGACCATCAGCCGACGGACCGACGGTTGGGAGGTGGGCGGTCCAGCCGGCTCCTTGCTGGCCGACCGTCTCGTCACCTGCGCCGGTCTCCAATCCGATCGGATCGCCACCCTCGCCGGGTCACAGCCTCCGGTGCGGATCGTGCCGTTCCGGGGAGAGTATTTCGCCCTCTCGGGAGCCTCGGAGTCCCTGATCCGGCATCTGGTGTATCCGGTGCCGGACCCGCGGTTTCCGTTCCTGGGTGTCCATTTCACGCGTCGAATCGACGGCATCGTGGAGGTGGGGCCCAACGCGGTGCCGGCTATCGGTCGTCATCACTACCGGGGGGCGAACCCCGACTTCAGGGAGTTCATAGGGACGCTCACCACCCCCGGCTTCCCGCGTCTCGCCCTCCGCTACGCCGTGACCGGGATGGCCGAGATCGTCAGGTCGCGTTCCGTGAGCCTGTATGCGCGCAGTGCTCGCCGTCTCCTCCCAGGCCTCGACACGGCCGACCTGGCTCCCGCCGGCGCCGGAGTGCGCGCCCAGGCCGTCTCCCCCGACGGCAGGCTCGTAGACGACTTCTCCCTTCTCCGCCAGGATGGTGCTCTCCACGTCCTCAACGCCCCATCGCCGGCCGCCACGGCCTCACTTGCGATAGGCGAGCATTTGGCCACCCTGTTCGACCGGACACCCTGACCGGCCGATCACGGCGCCGGGAGGGTCGATTCCTGCTCACCCGGCGTGACGCGTAACCTTCTCCGGTGACTGCCCGCACCCAGCGACCTCGCCGCCTCGGACGGGTCGAGTTCACAGCCCTGCTCGCCATGTCGATGGCGCTCGCCGCCCTCGGGATCGACCTGATCTTGCCCGCTTTCGGAGCGATGCGCCGCGACTTCGGGTTGGACGTCGGGTCGACGGCGGTTGCCGGGACCGTTTCGGCGTATTTCCTGGGCTTGGCACTCGCCCAGGTGGTGTTCGGTCCGCTGGCCGACCGGTACGGCCGCAAGCCGATCCTCTATCTGGGCTACTCCGTGTATCTGTTGGGGGCGGCCGCCTCGGCGCTGGCCCCCAGCCTCGATCTGCTGCTCCTGGCTCGCTTCGTGTGGGGCCTGGGTGCGGCCGGGCCCCGGGTGGTGACCCTGGCCGTTGTCAGGGACCGGTTCGAGGGAGAGGAGATGTCACGGGCGATGTCGTTCATCATGGCCGTGTTCATCCTCGTTCCCATCGTCGCCCCGTCGCTGGGTGCGGTAGTGGTGGCGGCAAGCACCTGGCGGTGGGCGTTCGGTGCATGTGCCGTGCTGGTCGTCGTGATGGCGCTGTGGGCGAGACGGCTGGAGGAATCGCTGGATCCGGCGTACCAGATGGAACTCAGATTCGGGCGCATCTGGGACGCCACCAGGCTGGTGTTCTCCAATCGTCAGACGATGGGGTACACCCTGGCCCTCACGGCGCTGTTCGGAGTCTTCATCTCCTATCTGGCCAGCTCTGAGATCATATTCGGCCGCACCTTCGGGGCGGTCGAGGCGTTCCCGTTCCTCTTTGGGGCCATGGCGGCGGTGATGGGTGCGGCCATGTTGGGCAATGCCTTCGTGGTCCGCAGGTTCGGGACCCGGCGGTTGAGCCACTTCGTCATGGTCGTCTACCTGATCGGAGCCCTGGTGTTCCTGGTGGTGGCGTTGGCGACCGACGGCCGCCCGCCCCTGGTGATCTTTCTCGCCGCCATGGTCGTTCTCCTGGGCTCACACGCTCTTCTCATCCCCAATCTCAACACGATCGCCATGGACCCGATGGGGTCGGTGGCGGGTACCGCCTCCGCGGTCATAGGCACGATCTCGACGGCGGGCGGCACGGTCCTGGGAGCGACGCTCGATCGGGCCTTCGACGGAACCATCCTCCCCCTGGCATGGGGGTTCATCGGCCTCGGCTGGGTGGCGGCCCTCCTCATCGTCTGGGCCGAGCAGGGGCGCCTCTTCCGTCGGTTGCGGAGTTCGGTGGCCACCGGCTGATTTAACCCTCCCAGGCAGAGCCAGCTAATCTGATCGCCTCTGCAAGCAGGTTGCTTGCTTTCGCGACGCCCCGACCATGTCGGGGCGTTTCCATTTCCCGCCTGATCGAAGTGATCACAGCTTCCGATGGGCTGCGCGCGGGTCCGATACGAACCGAACCGACCGTGGGGGTCTGCGGAGGTGAAAGCTATGAAGAGGCTGAGACGATGGATGACGGTGTTCTCTATGGCTGTGGCGATCGGGATACCGGCCTACGCGGGAGAGCCGGACGGCCTGGGGCCGTTCGCCGACACGGACGGTTCGGTCCACGAGGACGATGTGGCCGCCCTGTGGGCGGCGGGTATCACAACCGGTTGCGACGAGTGGCTGTTCTGCCCGGAGGATCCGGTGACCCGGGGCGAGATGGCGGCGTTGCTCAGCCGCTCGCTCGAGCTGGAGACACCCGCCGCCCGGAGCTTCCTCGATACCGTCGGGTCGGCGTTCGCGGCCGAGATCGAGGCTCTCGCCCTCGCCGGGATCACCGACGGCTGTGGCGCCAGACGCTTCTGTCCCGATGAGGAGGTGAGCCGGGCCCAGATGGCCAGCTTTCTCGTCGGGGCCTTCGGCCTGCCCGTCGGTGCCGGTCACGACTTCGACGACGTGGCCGGCAACGCCCATGAAGCGGCCATCGCCGCCCTGGCAGACTCCGGTATCACCCGCGGGTGTGGTGAGACCGCCTATTGCCCCGGTCGGTCCGTGACCCGCCAGCAGATGGCCAGCTTCCTCTCCCGTGCTCTCGGCCTGGACCCACCCGCGGAGATGCCTGAGATTCCCGCCGACGTTCGTGAGAGTCTGGAAGAGCCGTCGTGGCCGACCGGCCCCGGGGCCGAAGGATGGCGGGAGCTGGTGGAGCGACATTTCGCTCCGGGGGACGCCGACCGGGCGGTGCGGATAATGCACTGTGAGTCGAGAGGCGAGCCCGATGCCCGCAACCCCTACTCGGGAGCCAGTGGCCTGTTCCAGCACATGCCCCGGTACTGGCCGGAGCGATCCGCCGCCGCCGGCTTCGCCGGCGAGTCCATCTTCGACCCGGTAGCCAACGTGGCGGTGGCGGCGTGGCTCGTCTACGACTACTCCGGTGGCGGCTGGCACCACTGGGTCTGTCAGGGCTGAGACCCCAACTCAGGGAAGGCCGGTTGCCTGGATCCGGACGGGTTGACCGTTCTCGAACCGGGTGGAGTGAGCGACGAGAGTCCCGTCGGGGAGGAACATCAGCGAGTCGGTGATACCGTCGGCGGACGGGCCGGGAACCAGAGTCCACTCGGTCAGGTCGGAAGACACGATGAGCGCTTCCACGGTGCGCATCGCTCCGTCGGCGACGAGCTCGCGACCGCCCCGGTCGAGGAGTCGGTCGATGAAGCCGGTGACTGGATTGGACGCCGACACGTCCTCGACGACGACCACCAGGCTCATCGCCACCCCACCCCGCCCCACCGCGGCGCTGTTGACCCACAATTCGCCGCCTTCGTTCCGGGGGAGCAGGCCTTCGAGGTCGATGGGCTCCCACGGCCCGTCGAGGCTCGCCGCCCGATAGGCCCTCACCGAAGCGAAGTCGGGCGAGGTGCCGACGGCGACTACCTCGCCGTCCACCTCCCCGATCGCCGTCAGGAACCCCATTGTCATCTCGGCGCCTATCTCCCGCCATGCACGACCGTCCTCCGATGCGAACAGTCGCGACCCGGCCCCACCCCCGATCGCTACCACCGCGCTGTCCCCGACGCTGGCTGACCGTTCGAACCATCCCCCCGGGAAGGGATAGGGGATCTCGGTGAATTCGGTTCCGTCCTCGCTCCAGTAGGCGACGTTGGTCACCATCTCCCCGAAGGAGATGTCGGCCGGGTCGAAACCCAGCTCCTCCCAGGTGGCGAAATACGTCGCCTCCTCCTCGACCAACGCCTGACATCCTGCCGGGTCGGCTCCACCACAGATCTCGTAGGCGATGCCGACCGAGCCGGAGGGGAAGACGGCGATCCCATCGTCGATGGTGACGGGCTCCACCGAGCCGGAGAGCGCCTCGGCTGGGAGGAGAGTCCACGGATCCGTGGAGCCCCGGATGGAGGCGGCGGCCAGCACACCCCCACCGGTGGCCATCACCTGTGTGGAGTAGTTCCCGGGGCGGTTCTCGCCCAGAGGTATGGAGACCCGGCGGAGATCGGCACCCCGGTTGTCGGAGATGCCGATCTGCATGACTACCGAGTCGGCATCGGCACCGGGTGCGGTACCGACGACGTAGAGGAGCCCGTTGGCTGCCGATATGGACGACACCCATGACCCCCCCAGCGGATGGCTTTCCCAGCTCACACCGTCGGAGGAGGCATAGATGGCCTCGGGGATGTCGCCGCTGGGATGATCCTCCCATCTGGCTCCCGGGGCGGTCGACAGCACGTACATCACCCCGTCGGCCGTAGCCTGCTGGAACTGGATCATGCCCAGGGTGGCCGGACCGGTAGTCCACTCCACCGTTCCCTCGGTGAGCCGAGCGTTGGCAGCGGCCACCAAGTCGACGTCGTTGCCGGCCTCCGGTGATCGACGGCCGAGTATCAGGCCCACCGCCACGAGCAGCACCACGGCTGCCGGCACGGCGACCGCGACAAGCCGTCGTCGGCCGCGGATGAGATCTCCTCTTTCCATCACATCTCCCAGGTCGGTTAGCGGGGTACGCCGGATCTCGGCCTCCATGTGGGTCTGTAGGCGGGAGCGGAGGTCCATCACAGGTCCTCCTCGTCGAAGTGCTCGAGCATCTCCGCCAGGCGGGCCAGTCCCCGATGCAGACGCGACTTGACCGTTCCCGGTTTGATACGGAGAGCGTCGGCTGTCGCCTCGGTGGACCAGTCGAGCAGGATGCGACAGACGACGACGGTTCGGAGCCGGATGTCGAGCCGGGCCAGGGCGTCTTCGATCTGGGGATCGACGGGGACCGGCGGGTCCACGGGGCCGGCCGGGGTCAGCAGGTGGCGGCGGGAGAGCTTGCGATGCCAGGACAGGGCCCAGTTGAGTCCCACCCGGTACACCCAGCCGGCCGGATTGTCGTAGCGGCCCACGGTTTCCCAGTTGGCGAAGCAGCGGGCCATCGCCTCGTCGGCGGCCTCCACCCCCAGGTCGCGGTCGCCCAGGGTGGACGACAGGGCCGCGGCGACTCTCCGGTACGCCCCGTCGTAGAAGGCGACGAAGCCGGGACGGGCGTCGATGTCGGCCGGCGGGATGTCGGGCGGTGTCACCCCCCGGCTCCGGGTCGGTGCTTGCACATCGAATACACGTCCGAGAGGCCGGTTTGGTTCACGACTCATCGATGATTCTTTCCAGGCGGTCGACCTCGGGATGCTCGGGATCCAGCATCCGTGCCCGCTCCAGTGCCTCACCGGCGAGGTCGGGTCGTTCCACGGCGAGGTAGAGGGCGGCGAGACGCAGGGGCGGGTCGGGGTCGTCGGGGGCCAGTTCCTCGGCGGCCAGCCACGCCCGTTCCGCGGCTTCCGTGTCGCCCGCTTCGGCGAGGAGGTCACCGAACAGGAGACGCAGCTCGGGGTGGTTGGGATCCTCTCCCACGGCAACCTCCAGCTCGGCCACGGCCTGGCCGGCCGCGACCTCGCCGGAGGCGACCATGGTGTGCACCACCCGGGCCCGGGCCAGGCGCAGCGCCGGATCCCCGGGCGAGAGGCGCCATGCCGCGTCCAGCCGGTCGTCGGCGGCGGTCGGCGACCCGGCCCGTATCGCCACGTCGGCGGCGACCAGGGCGTAGCGGAACGAGTCTGGACGGAGCCGACGGGCCCCGTCGGCCGTGTCGAGGTCGCCGGTCGCCATCGCTGTGGCCGCCCGATGGTCGGCTCCGATGTCGGCGGCCCCGGCCACCAGGGCCGCCACGGCCACGACCACCATGGCCACCTGTGCCGCTGCGGACGGGCGGAGCCGGACTCGATCCCCGCTCGGGTCCGATGCGACCACCATCCCGGCCACTGCCCACCCCCCGACGCCCACCTCGACGGTGGGGAACAGGAACAGCTCCTGAGCAATCAGCGCCACGACCCCGGCGGCCATGCCCGTCACCACCGGGCCGCCGATGCGGCTCACCCGCCACGCCCGTATCGTCAGCCAAACGGCCGCGGCCAACCAGGCTGCCGCTCCCACCAGGCCGGTCGAGACACCCATGTCAAGGGGGCCGGAATGGGCACGATCGGTCACGGTGTCCCGGCCGTAGGCCCGCACGTAGTCGGAGGAGACATGGGACGGGAATGCGCCGCGGTATCCCTCCAGCCCGACGCCCACGACGGGCCTGCTGGCCAGGGAGCCGGCGGCGATCTTCCACTCGTCCAGCCTCCCGCCGGCGTCGGCCTCGACCAGTCGAGCTCCCAGCGGCGACAGCGTCAGTCCCGCCACAGCCATCAGCGCCGCTGCCGCCGCGATGCCGGCGCGACGTCTCAGCGCCGGGGCCATCGACCTCAGCGCCACCACCAAGGCAGCCGCCAGTCCGATCAGCGCCGCCCGTGTGGCCGCCCCGGCGAGGAGAAAGAGACCCCCGGAGCCGGCGACGACCGCCGCCAGCCGCCATGGTCGGCTCTGCTCCTCCGCCGCCGCTCCCCAGGCGATCGGTGTAACCAGGCAGAGAGCCGCTCCCAGATAGGCGGGTGAGCCGAGGGTGGAGCCGAGGCGTGTCGTGGTGATGGTCGACTCGACCGGAGGGACCCCCAGCGCCTCGAGTACGCCGTAGACGGACATCAGTCCCAGGGCGGCGACGGCCCATCGGCTCACGACGCCCCTTCCGGCCGGGTCGTCTACCGCCTGGCCTGCCAGGAAAGCGACGGCCATCGTCGCCAGCGCCACCATGCCGAAGCGACGGTCGGGTGTGCCCAGCCAGGCGGAGAGGGGGTCCAGGGCGACGATGGAGGTGAAGGCGGCCCAACCCAGGAAGGCCATCCACGACACGGCCGACGGACGGTGGAGGTCCACACCTCGCTTCGACGCCAGGGCTCCCGCCATCCAGGAGGTCACCGTCACCACCAGCCACTTGACGGGTCCGAACGCCTGCCATCCCGCCGGGTCCACCGCTACCAACCCACCGCAGACGACCACCCCCACGGCCACCGCTCCCGTTTTCGCGCATCGAATGCGCGCTATAGCGCGCATTCGATGCGCGAAAACGGGAGAGGGCGGCTGCGGCGTCACCGGGAGGACGGTACCGGTCGGGTGGGATCATGACGTAGGCTTGCGCCGAATGGCGGTATCGCAGCGGCTGCGGCCCTTCGGCGTGACGATCTTCACGGAGATGACGGCTCTCGCCGTCGAGCACCAGGCCATCAACCTCGGCCAGGGGTTCCCCGACTGGGACGGTCCCGACTTCGTCAAGGAGGCGGCCGCTCGCTCCCTCGCCGCCGGGGGCGGCGCAGACCAATACCCTCCCAGTCCCGGGATCCCCGAGCTGAGGGCGGCTGTCGCGGCCCGCTACGGCCCGGCACTCGGGCGCGACCTCGACCCCGACACGGAGATCACGATCACCTCGGGATGCACCGAAGGGCTGGCGGCGTCGTTCCTGGGACTGATCGACCCGGCAGACGAGGTCGTGATCATAGAGCCCTTCTACGACTCGTATCCGGTGTGCGCTGCCCTGGCGGGCGCCACCCCCCGCTATGTGACGCTGCGTCCGCCCGACTTCCGCCTCGACCCCGACGAGCTGCGCTCGGTGATGTCCCCGCACACCCGCGCCGTCGTCGTGAACACCCCCCACAATCCCACCGGACGTGTCTTCACCTCACAGGAGCTCACCGCGGTGGCGGAGGCGTGCATCGAATACGACGCCATCGCCATCTGCGACGAGGTCTACGAGGAGATGGTCTACGAGTCCGACCACCTGCGACTGGCGACGTGGCCGGGGATGTCCGAGCGCACCGTCACGTTGTCATCGGTGGGGAAGACCTACTCGCTCACCGGATGGAAGGTGGGCTGGGCCATAGCTCCACCCCACATCACTGAGGGTGTCCGGGCCGCCCACCAGTACCTGACGTTCACCACGCCAACTCCTGTGCAGCACGGAAGCGTGGCCGCCCTGGGCGCTCCCGACACGTTCTACGCCGAGCTGCGCGGCGGTTACCAGAAGCGACGCGATCTGCTGGCCGAGGGCCTGGACCAGGCCGGTTTCGACATCTACCTACCCGAGGGGACCTACTTCCTCATGGCCGGTTACTCACGTCTGTCGGACATGGCAGACAGGGACTTCGCCCGGTGGCTGGTGGAGGAGGCGGGTGTGGTTGTGGTGCCTCCCAGCGTCTTCTACCACACCGACCCGGCGGGGCCGCCCATGGTGCGTTTCGCCTTCTGCAAGGGTGAGGCAACCCTCACCGAAGCCGTCGAGCGTCTGGCAGACCTCAGGGGTTCGTGAGAGACCACGATGCCGGGTCGCCGCTGTCGGTAGCCGTCACCGCGGGGAGCTCCAGGCGAAAGATGCTCTCCCAGCCGTCGTGGTCGTAGACGAGGTCCCCGCCCATCATGTGGGCGAGGCGGCGCGAGACCGACAGCCCCAACCCCACCGAGACGGTCACCCCGGGCCGATCATGGGCCCGCGTGTACGGCTCGAAGATGCGGTCCCTGTCCTCGGGGTCGAGGGGGAGCCCATTGTCCCGTACCTCCAGCATCACCGAATGCTCTGATCCCTTCACGACGATGCGGCGGCTGGGGCCCCC
This sequence comes from uncultured Acidimicrobiaceae bacterium, assembly GCA_964617995.1. Classification (GTDB taxonomy): domain Bacteria; phylum Actinomycetota; class Acidimicrobiia; order Spongiisociales; family ZC4RG35; genus CAZTXD01. Next base: position 2,550 of record CAZTXD010000003.1, on the reverse strand, counting down.
GTATCGCTCGGCGTTCACGGCCAGGTTCCTGACGATCTGCCGGATGCGCATCGGGTCGCCCACCGCAGGAGGCAGGTCGTCGCTGGCTTCCACCGGCAGCGGTGTCGTCAGTGCCGACACCACCAGCGTCGCTTCCTCGACCAGGTCGATCTGTTCGGGAGCGATGGAGATGGTGCCGATCTCGGCCCGAGCGCCCACCAGGAGATCCTCCACCAGATGGGATATCTCGTTGGCCTGGGCGATGACGAGCTCCAGGAGCTCGGTTCGCTCGCTGGTGGTGAGATCGTCGGCGGCGAGAACCTCGTTGGCGAGCCCGACCACGGCCGTCAAGGGAGTGCGGAGCTCGTGGCTGACCGTGGCGATGAACTCGTCCTTCTCCCGGACGAGGTCGGCGAGGTCACGGCTCTGGCGGCGGCTCTGGGTCACATCGGTGACCGACAGGATCACCCGCACCGGGGTGGACGTCCCCACACTTATGGTCCGCACCTCGAGCCACAATCCCGGGTTGCCCTGGTAGTCGGTGGTCTCGTACTCCACCACGTCGAAAGGGCGCCCCACCCACATGCCGGTGATCTGTCGAATCCACACGTCGCGGCTGGTGTCTTGCACGCGGCCGCTCATCTGTCGCCCCGTCAGCTTGCGCAACGGGCTCTTGAGGATCTCGGCGGCGGCATCGTTGGCCCTCACCAGCCTCACCCGACCGACGACATCTTCGATCAGCTCGTTGTCCTCGGCGAGCATCGCCGCCAGGTCATCGGCGCTGGAAGGCTGGAGGGAAGCGATGAACTCCAGAGCCTCGGTCCAATCCTGTTCGACCAGGCCTACCGGCGCCCGCTCGAACAGCCATCGGAACTGCTGGTCCGAGGCGACCGTCTGGCGGCGGATGAGGATGAATGCCGTCGACCCGATGAGGAAGGACACCGCCATGGTCACGCCCGCCGCCAGGCCGTCGGTGAGGCTGTCGGCCCACAGCATCGGCAGAGCGACCATGACGCCACTGCCCACCGCCAGGTAGGCGACCGGTCGGGCCGGAGCGAACAGGGAGCCGACGATCGCCATCGCCACCACGGCGATGGAAGGTCCCAGCGCCGTGTCCGGTCCCGTAATCAGGGGCAGGGTGAGCGCCACCACGAAGATCCCGAAGGCAATACTTCTCAGGGCGTTGACCCGCCGGGTCAGCAACTGGAGCACGAAGGCAAGACCGGCGATCCCGGCGGCTGCGGCCTGGAGCAAGGTGAGTCGGTCTCCGGTGACGAGCGCCACGGAGGCCAGCACCAGCGCCACAAGCCACGCGCTCAGGGCTGAGAAGCGGACGATCAGCGCCTGCAGTCGGGCATCACCCGACGTGTGCGAGTGCTGGGATGGTCCTGTCACGTCCTCTTGATCGGGATGTCGGCTCGCTTCCTGTAGGAATCACTCGAAGGCCGAAACTCCCCGTTAACTCACCATGATCGGCGAGGTCATCGACGATGCCGACCTGTAAGCATTGTTGATGATGCCCTCTCCCTCCTCGTACCGCCGCCGGACCCTCACCGGACCCGGGTTGATGGGCCTGGCAGCTCTGATGGCCCTGGCCTCCTGCGGTCCGCCCCCCTCATCGGTCGAGTCGACGATGCCGGCTTCGAGCACCACGGCATCCACCTCCCGCTTCGGTCCGGCCCCTCCTGTCGGTGAGGGACCCCTGGCGCCGGAGGTGCAGGAAATCCTCGATCGGGCCTGGGACTCCTTTCCACGGCCGGATCCGGCCGATCTCGAGTCTCTCGGTCGCTCCGGTGATGCCCGTCTGGCCTGGCTGCTCTCCGACTACCTGCGCTTCAACGTCGTCGGCGACGGCGTCGAGGCCGCCACCGGGGCCTTCCAGGGGCTGACGGGGTTCGAGATCGAGACGGTCGCCAACTGGGTCGACGCGGTCGACCACCTCATGGGATGGGACCTCCCCGCCTTTCCCGGCTACGTCGACTACAAGCGTGTCGTGTTCGCCACCGCCGACGAACGGTGGGAGCCCTTCTTCACCTCAGACAGTGACATCGACTACCGCTGGTGGACCTGGGGTGGCGTTCTCATCGATGACAGCCCGCCGGGGATGCCCGGCACCTGTCGGGGTTGCATCCCGGCGGTGGACGACCCTCAGGTGACCACGGCCGACGATGGTGACTGGTACCCCGACGAGCGCCCCGTCATGGGGGTGGTAATCGGCGACGAGGCGAGGGCCTATCCCCGCAACATCATGGAGGTCCACGAGATGATGAACGACACCCTCGGGGACCGTTCCTTCGCCCTCCCCTACTGCACGCTGTGTGGATCTGCCCAGCTCTACTTCACCGACCGCGTGGCCGACGGCGATGAGATGCCGGTCATGCGGACGTCGGGTCTGCTGTCGCGGTCGAACAAGGTCATGTACGACGTGGTGACCGGTTCGGTCTTCGACACGTTCACGGGGGCCGCCGTGTCGGGGCCGCTTCGCGACGACGGGGTGGTTCTCGAGAGGGGCACGGTAGTGACGACGTCGTGGGGCGATTGGAAAGCCGAGTACCCCCACACGACCATCGT
>CAZTXD010000002.1:0-72157 GCA_964617995.1 uncultured Acidimicrobiaceae bacterium | reverse complement strand
GCCTCGGCATGGCCCGCGCCAGATCGATCGGAGCGTCGACGGTCCTGGTCCCCTGGTACGTCCGTCGACTACTGGGTGACGGTGCCGGCAAACCGACGATGTCGACCATGTCACGATGTGCGTGCCTAGCAGTCGACCGCGACTTTCAAGGCTGAGCACACTTGGTGCATTCGGTCGTCGCTGAGACGGCCGAGCCGTTGGGTGAGGGAACCGACCGACACGCTTTCGATCGAGTCGAGGTTCACGGCCGAAGCTCGGGGGATGGGGTCGTGGTCTGGCTCGAGGAACACCTCGCTCGGAACACCACGGATGTTGGTGGTGCAGGGAGCGATCACGGCTCGCCGGAGCCTCGGGATGGCGGCATCACGTGACAGGACAACGACCGGACGACGGGAGACTTCGGGCAGCTCGCACCACCAGATTTCCCCCCGAGAAGGCAGGTCACTCACGACGACCAGCGGCCTGATGGAACGACTCCAAGTCTCCCCATGCGTCTGGCTCATCGAGGGGATGCGATTCGTAGGCGGCGTAGGCTGCGTCGATCTCGGCCGCTCGATGCCGGTTGAGGAGTGCCGCGAGGGCTTCATCGAGCAGGGCTGCGTCGGTGATCGCAGAACGAAGCCTTCTCGCCTCTTCGAGCAGCCCTTCATCCACTGTGGTGCTGACTCTCACCCTCGCCATGCCACAATTATGCCATGATTACGCCACAAATGGCGACAGGTTAGACCTGAGGCTTCTTTGGATGGTGGCGAACGGTATCCATTCGTCCAGAACCAGAGAAGCTGGGAACCGTTCCTCCGCAACCAAAGAAGGCGAATCGCTCCGGCCAACAGGGCGCCCCGGCAGGGGAGTCACTGCCACGTCGATCACGATTCTTCACGCTACGGCCAGGTCGACAGCGAAGGGCGGGCCCGTTACCTGTTCGACGCGGCGCTTCAGGACCTAGCCGCTCACAAATAGGTCGAAACCCGTAGGCGAATGTCTGTACCGTCGCCCGGATGACCTCGAACCCGGCGGTCCCTCGGGTGGCGACAGTGGAAGACGCCGACGAGATCGCCCGGCTCCTGCACGACTTCAACACCGAATTCGGCGTCCCGTCGCCGGCCGCCGACTTCCTCGCCGGGCGCCTGCGCCTCCTGCTGGCAGGCGACGGTACATTCGCCATCCTGGCCGGGATCCCGGCGGTGGCGGTGGCTCTGGTCACGCTGCGTACGAACGTGTGGTACACCGGTCAGGTTGCCCTGCTCGACGAGCTTTACGTCGTGCCAGACCTCCGAGGACGGGGCATCGGATCGGCCATCGTCGGTCTGCTCTTGTCGACCTGCCGGGCCAGGAACGTGGATCTGATCGAGATCAACGTCGACGAGGGCGACGTCGACGCTCAGCGCTTCTATGAGCGCCACGGATACTCCTCGACGGAACCCGGCTCCACGGAGCGCGCCTTCTACTTCTCCCAGGAGCTCACAGGCTGACAGGCGTCGAGATGGAGACAGGCTGAGGAGGCACTCCTATCATCGAGAACCCGACGACAGGAGGTCCCGATGGCAGAATCCGACACGACTCCGGCCAACTATCACTCCGTCACTCCCTACTTGTGCGTCGATGGCGCTGCCGCCGCCATCGACTTCTACCGCGAGGTCTTCGAGGCCACCGAGCGCGGCGACCGCTACGTCGGTCCTGACGGCAAAATCGGCCATGCCGAGCTTCGGCTCGGCGATTCCGTGATCATGCTCGCCGACGAGCACCCTGACATCGGATTTCTGTCACCCAGGTCGATCGGGGGTAGTCCGGTCGTGCTCCACGTGTACGTGCCCGACGTCGACTCCGTCTTCGCCCGTGCGGCGAAGGCGGGTGGGCGAGTTCTCAGAGAGATCGAGGCCCAGTTCTATGGGGATAGATCCGGCCAATTCGAGGATCCCTTCGGCCACCGGTGGAACGTTGGCACCCATGTCGAGGACATATCGCCCGAGGAGATGGCTCGGCGAGCCGAGGAGCAAGCCTCCGGCCGCTGACGTCGTCCGGTGCCTCGGCCCGATGAACCGGACGAGGCGGTCACACAACGGCTCGAGGGCGAAGACTCGGGTCCGGCCCCGACTTCTACACCTCAGGGCGGGAAACACCTCGAACGACGCCTGAGGGCGTTGGTCCTTTCATTGGTCGCTCTTGTCGGTGAGAAGACGATCAAGAGGCTGAGGGGATACACCGCAAACACGGATGTCCGCGACTGGGTTCCTGACGAGGTTCGATGCAGTAGACGAGGTAGGACTCCTGACGATACGTTCAAGCCCCCACCCGGGTGGACTCCTGCTCGGCTCGGTAACATCGAGAGCGGTCCCGCGACAGAGGTAAGTCACCGTGAAGATGCAAAAAGACCTGGAGACGGCGTTCAACGGTCATGTCTCGATGGAACTCGCGTCATCGATGGCCTACCTCCAGATGTCCGCCTACTTCGCGGAACGCAACCTGACCGGGATGAGCAGGTGGATGCGAAACCAGGCGGAGGAGGAACGCGATCACGCTCTCCGTTTCCTCGATTTCGTCCTCGATCGCGGCAACAGCGTGCGGATCGAGGACATCTCCGCTCCCGCGGGCGATTTCACAGGACCGGAACACGTCTTCGCCACTGCCCTGGAACAAGAGCAGGCAGTGACCCTGGCGATCCATGACCTGTACCGGCTCGCCACCGATCTAGGAGATCTGGCTGCCTTTCCCTTCCTCCAGGCTTTCATTGCCGAACAGAACGAGGAGGAGGCGATGGTCGAATCCATCCTCGACCGCCTCCAGCTCGCGGGCGACGACTCCAGCGCCCTTCTCATCTTGGACCACGAGTTGGGGCAAAGAAAGACACCCTCCTGAGGCTGAAGAGTCACATGAGTCGTGAACTCGACCAGCCCTCGAGCGCTGCTGGGTGACCCGGAGGATGCCGGTCACGGCCCAGGTGTTCATCCTCGGGATGCGATGGCAATGATGACTCTGCTGATCGCGTCGGTCGTCCATCTAGTGATCGCCGGGCAGGTGTCATCCGGCTCCCTCGGCCTCCAGAGGGCTGAAACCGCGGCCATCAACCTCGAAGCAGTGCGACGCATCGGCGTCGCCGTCTACCTGGTGGCCATCACCTTTGGGCTGGCCACCATAACCAGGGTGCTGCGATTCCAAGCGATTCGAATTCGCGAGCTCGCTTCCTGACAGCCACACCAGCACGGTTGGCCGCCCGAACAGGCGACCTACCATGCCGGCCACTCTTTCCAAATCGAGGTGCCCACGGCCTCGGATTGTTCTGAGGCGTGGCGGCCCGCCGCGGATTCCCGGTACCGAACACATCGGGAACGGCTGGCTGGTCTCACCCGGTCCACCGACTCCGGTCAGCGTCACCAGCCGCTGTCCGCGCGCTCGGGAACAAAAAGGCCCGTCCCGCCCCAAGGGTTGTCCCGTCGCAGCGACCCACGGGTACACCGATCCCCCACCGCTCCGCGGGGTGAGATCGAGGTCTCAGTCTTCGCTGCCGGTACGATTTCCCTGCCGCGGTGGCGGGATTCGACCTCCGAAAATCGTCCGGGTGTCCGACCACGGCGTGGTATCAATTCCGCCGATCGGCAGCCGCCGGCTTGATTTAAAGCCGACTTGAAGTTCTACGCTGATGCCGAGAGCTGAAACGAGAGAGGAGACGATCGTGGCCATAACGAGCGAGGTGGCAGTCGAAGCCACCGGCCTCGTCAAGACCTTCGGCGAGGTGCGGGCCGTTGACGGAGTCGACCTGTCGGTCCCCACGGGGGGTGTGTACGGCTTCCTCGGGCCCAACGGAGCTGGGAAGACCACCACCCTGCGGATGCTCGCCACACTGTTGGTGCCCGACGGTGGCCACGCCCGGGTGTTCGGCCTGAACATCGTGACCGACGCCGACGCCGTTCGTGGCCGGGTGAGCCTCACCGGCCAGTTCGCGTCGGTCGACGAGGACCTGACCGGGTTCGAGAACCTCGTCCTGGTGGCGCGTCTCCTCGGCTTCTCGCGGGCCGAGGCTACGGCCCGTTCGAGTGCCCTTCTGGAGGCGTTCGACCTGGGAGACGCGGCCTCCCGTCAAGTGAAGAAGTACTCGGGCGGGATGCGACGGAGACTGGACATCGCCGCTTCGATCGTGGTCACTCCCGAGCTGCTGTTCCTCGACGAGCCGACGACCGGACTGGACCCGCGCAGCCGGGGCCAGGTGTGGGATATCGTGCGAGCGCTGGTAGCAGGGGGGACGACCGTCCTGCTCACCACCCAGTACCTGGACGAGGCCGACAAGCTGGCTGACCGGGTGGCGGTGATAGACCAGGGTCGGCTGATCGCCGAAGGCACCACCGGGGAACTCAAAGCGTCGGTTGGTGTCGGCGTTCTCCACGTCCGGGTTGGTGACCCCGAGCGACGGGCTGAGGCCGCAGACATGTTGAGTCAGGCGTTGAACGTCCCCGTCCACCTGGAGTCCGACGCCGTCGCCCTCTCGGCCCGGGTAGTGGATCCGACATGGGTGGCCCCGGCCCTGTCACAGCTGACCGAGGCAGGGGTGGCGACGACCGAGTACTCCCTCGGCCTACCGAGCCTCGACGAGGTGTTCCTGGCCTTGACCGGGCACCCGGCCGAGACCGACGACGAAGACGACAAGGAGGAGGTGGACGCCGCATGACCGCCGCTCCCGGCACTGTCTCCGTGAGCGATGCCGAGCGGATCCTGGAGGTGACGCTGGCGCCGAGTGCCCGCCCCCCGCGTCCCTCGCCGGTGTCAACTACCTTCACCTTCGCCTGGCGAGCGTTGCTCAAGATCAAGCACGTTCCCGAGCAACTCATGGACGTCACGATCTTCCCTGTGATGATGCTGCTCATGTTCACCTACCTCTTCGGCGGTGCGGTGGCGGGCTCGACCGGCCTCTACCTGCAGAGTGTGCTTCCGGGCATCGTGGTCATGCAGGTCACGTGGATCAGCATGTACACCGGTCACAGTCTCAACCGTGATCTCACGAAGGGGATCCACGATCGCTTCCGATCGCTGCCGATCTGGCGGCCGGCGACGCTGGTCGGACCGTTGCTCGCCGACGCGGTGCGCTACGCCCTAGCGACCGCCGTCATCCTCGGCCTCGGGATGGCGCTGGGATTCCGTCCCGGCGCCGGAGGGACCGGCGTGCTCGCCGGACTCGGACTGCTCCTGGTGTTCTCGTTCAGCCTGTCCTGGATCTGGACGGTGGCGGGGATCATCATGCGCTCGGAGAACGCGGTGTTCACCGCCGGCAACATGATCATGTTTCCGCTCACGTTTCTCAGCAACGTGTTCGTGCCCCTGGACACAATGCCGGGCTGGTTGCGGGCATTCGCCAACGTCAACCCGATAACGATCCTCACCACCGCCGTGCGTGGCCTCTTCCACGGAAGACCCGCTGGCGGGGCGATCGCCACTGTATTGATGATCAGTGCCGCCCTCGTGGCCGTGTTCGGGCCACTCACCATGTATCTGTACCACCGCAAGGAGTGACAAGCCCGCGTCGAGCTCTCGGGCTTGATCACCCCGGACGGTGACGCTGGCGGGGACGAGGTACTCGGCGCCGCACCTCCATGCTCATCACGACCCCTCTGTAAGGAGGCCGACAAGAACCCGACACGCCAGACGAGCGGCGGCCCGACGGCATCGGCCCCGAACCGCCGTCTGGGGCCGGAAGCGAAGGCGTACCTACTCCACGCTGACCGGGATCACTTCATGAACATCGCTCACCGTCAGGCCGGGCTCAGGGCCGCCCCCGATCACGTGAAGGAACCCGCCGAGTGCCACCACGACCAAACCGTGACGAGCCACCTCCAACTCGTCGACGACCTGCCAGGAATCGTCTACGAGGCACTCGATGGTTGCGATTGTCCCTGCCTGCTCCTCCCCGCCTGCTACGCATGGAACATCCCCCACCCTGGTTGCACCGATACCCCCTCGGGAGAAGTTCAGCGCCGGCGCCTCATCCCACCCTGCGGAGCCGAGCACCTCGACGGAGGACTTGTTCGTGTCGAAGCCACCGGTCCGTCCTGCGATCGCAAACACGTGGTCGCCCACCGCGGCCGCCGCCAGGTGCTCGCGGGGTTCCGACAGATCGGGTCCCGGCCGCCAGGCTTGCTCACCCGCCTCGAGTATCTCAGTGGAGGTCAAGAGCCCACCGGGCCCAACTCCGCCCACCGCTACCAGGCGGTCACCGGTGGAGGCCACGGCCAGCGCCCCCCGAGAAGTGCCCAGATCGGGCTCTCGCTGCCAGCTCTCGTCATCAGGGCCAAGGCTCCACACCGTGCCCTCCGGGATCCAGCCATCCGGACCGATGGAATAGCCGCCGACCACATAGACCCGGCCACCGAGAGCCGCCACTGCGGTGTGATGCAACGCCACGGGGAGGTCCGGCCCGGCAGTCCAGGTGTCGGTGTCAGGGTCGTAGATGTCGGTACGCTCACTGACCGCCGCTCCTTCGTCCAGGCCTCCCACAACCACGATGCGGCCCTCCCATACCGCTCCGGCCACCTCGGTACGCGGTTGGGGCAGCTCGGCCGCCCGGCCTCGGACCGGCAACTCCGTGACGGTGGTCCTACCGGGAACCGTGCTGGTATCAGGAACGGTGGTGGTCTCCGCAGCGGGGGCGGTGGTCGTCGGATCCGCCGTCTGCCCTGGAACACACGAGGCGACGATGAGTCCAGTGGTGAACAATGGAGCCAGGATGGATCGCACCGGTCTCCTCACACACTCCTCGTGGGGATAGGAGCCCAGGTTAGGGGAGGCGCGTATCCTCGCTTCGGTCCCCGAAGCGATCTCGCTCAGCTTCGCCACGCCTTCTCTGGTTGTGGAGGAACGGTTCCCAGCTTCTTTGGTTCTGCACGAACGGATACGGTTCGCTCCCATCCAAAGAAGCCTCAGGCCGTTCGCGGTCGAGGACCCTTCGCCACCGTTCGATCAGCTGCGGAGCGACGGTCGTAACGGGTATCGCTCGGCCCTTCACCCCGTTTGCTTCCGCCCAGGCGGTGGCGGCTGCGGCCGTGGGGAAGAAGTTGGCCAGGGGACACCACTGGTCGACAGACGAGGTCATGCCATCGCCGTCTGGGACCAGCACGGCGAGATGGTTCGACTCGACATCACCGCCCATGACCTCGAGCCGAACGTGGCCGTCGGTGGTCTCGGAGTGGATGACACCGTCGCCGATGGCACCGACTATCCCAACCGCATCGAGGGCACACCAAGTCCACCGTCTACCGAGCTCGAGTTCGATGCGATGCCTGGTTGGTTCGACGCTCAACCCGGCGATGCCCACCACCCGCTCCCCCGTCATGGAGACGTTGCCGGTTCTGGTGAACCCTCCCAGCACCTCGATGGTGGCGGCCAGGTCGACGCCGGCGGCTTCTGCTATCGAGCCCACGTGCGCCGGTTGGCCCGTATGGAGGAAGAGCTTGAAGGCAGTCGCTCTCACCCTCAGCTGTATCGGGTCGAGACGATGATCACCAAACTCGACGCTGTCTTGACTGCCTTCCGCCACGGACGGCTCGCAGCAGCAGTCAACCTCCGAGCGACCACTGTCACGCGATGCCCGGGGCATCTTCAACCGCCCCCTCTCGTCGCCAGCCCGGCCAGCATCAGCTCGAGACCATCCGTGAAGCAGCGGTCGGGATCGCAGTCGGCGACCATTTCCACCGCAGCCGACGCCAGTTCGGGTGGGGTCCCAGGAGGGAGGGCCTGCCCCAGGTAGACCAGCACCTCCCGGTCGGTGTATCTCCGACTTCGATCCGGCTCGCAGGCGACTCCCAGCATGGCCACCTCTGCGTACCCGGTGCCCAGGGCGTAGGTGAGCACGGGTCGCAGCACCGTGGCCGGCTGGTCGAGACCCGAAGCGGAGAGGGCGTCTAGGTAAACCCGCCACAGCTCCAGCTCGGACCGGGACAGTTCGGTGCAGCGGAGGACAAGGGGCGCTGCTTCTGGGTGACGGTGGAACAGGGCTCTGGTGGAGTGAGCCAGCGTGCGAAGCACGTCCTTGGGGTCCCGTGATCGCCCAGGATGCTCGATCTCTTCCCAGAGGAGCTCGGCGACCCCGTCCAGGAGGCTGTCTTTGCCCTTGGCGTGGTGGTGGACGGTCATGGGATCGACGTTGAGGTCCGCCGCCAGGGCCCGCATGGTCAGCGCATCGAGACCGTCCCGGTCGATCACCTCGAGGGCGGCTTCGAGGACTCGGCGTCTGTCGAGGCGCTCTCGGGTGGACGTATTGCTGGTCATGTGAGTCGCTCCATTGTGGGGATTGACAGCCTAGCCGGCCCGCACGTATGGTACATGTCTACAGTGTAGGACTCAATCGTACGAGGATTTTGTAATGTCATCCATCTCACCACCTGCCGTGGAGGTGCGGGACCTGGTCAAGGTCTACCCCAGCCCGGGCGGCGGCAGCCTCAGGGCGCTGGATGGGATCAGCTTCGAGGTGGCTCGCGGCGAGTTCTTCGGGTTCCTCGGCCCGAACGGGGCGGGTAAGACCACCACGCTGGAGATCATCGAAGGCATCCGCAAGCCCAACTCGGGGCGGGTCCATGTGCTCGGTGTCGACCCGCGGAAGGATCTCGATCAGGTGAAGCGGATGATCGGAGTGCAGCTCCAGGCCGCCTCCTATTTCAGCCTCCTGACAATCACCGAGATCCTCGAGCTGTTCGGGTCGTTCTATCCGAAGCGACGCCCACCGGACGAGCTGCTCGACATCGTCGGGCTACAGGAAAAGGGGAAGGCCTATGTCCGCCAGCTGTCGGGAGGCCAGCAGCGACGCTTCTCGGTGGCGGCGGCCCTGGTCAACGACCCCGATGTCCTCTTCCTGGATGAGCCCACCACCGGTCTCGACCCGCAGATGCGTCACAGCCTGTGGGAGCTGCTGCGCCGGCTCAACCACTCTGAGGGCAAGACGATCGTTCTCACCACCCATTACATGGAGGAGGCCGAGCTGCTGGCCGACCGGGTGGCCATCATCGACCACGGTCAGATCAAGGCGATCGACACCCCGCGCAACCTGATCGCCCGACTCGACGGGGTGGGACACATAGAGTTCGCCGCCTCCTCGCCCATCGACAACACCGAGTTGACGCATCTGTCTGGCGTCGCCTCGGTCTCCAGCAGCGGTGACGGGACGCTGACCCCTCCGACCTACAAGATGGAGGTCACCGATCCGAGAGCGGCGGTCACCTCCCTGCTCAACTGGTCGGAGGGCCGTGGTATCGAGCTGCGGGGTCTGGAGGTGGTGCCCGGCACCCTCGAGGACGTGTTTCTGAGTCTCACCGGGCGGGAGCTCCGGGAATGACCGCCCTCGTCGGCACCCTTCGTCTGGCGTCGGCCAGCTCCCGACAGGTCGTCCGCTCCAGCGAGCTGTGGGCAACCATGCTTCTCTTCCCCGGCGTTCTACTCGCCATGCTGTGGCTCTTCTCCGAGCTCCAGTTCGAGTTCGGCCAGGAGGGAGTCTCGATCATGGACTTCTGGGTCACCGGCTTGGGAGTGCTCGGAGTGGCGCTGGGCAACGGGCACGCCTTCCTGGCCACCATCTCCACATGGAAGGCGGGCGGTGTGCTCAAGCGGATATCGGTAACTCCGATCACCCCCGGTCAGCTCATCGTCGGGGAAGTGATCCCACGTGCCCTCCTGGGGATGATCACCCTCGTCGGTTTCCTGGCGGTGGGAAACGCCCTCGGCGCCAGCATCAAGCTGGGCGGAGAGCTGTGGGAGGTGCTTCCAGTGATGGTGATGGTCACTTTCACCGGGCTCGGCGTGGCGTTCACCGTCGCCGGCATCACCAAGACCCCCCAGAATGCCAACGCCATGGACACCGCAGTCAATTGGCCGCTCTACCTGTTCACCGGTGCCTTGTTTCCCCTCGCCGCCTTCCCCGACTGGCTGGAACAAATCGCTCAGTTCATCCCCTACACCGGCCTCATCACCACCGTGCGCGGAGTCCTCCTCGACGGTCGACCGCTGACCGACTTCGGACCGGAGCTCGCCATTGCGGTCATCTGGATCGTGGTCCTCATGGTGACGGCCACACGCGTCTACCGATTCGTCAAATGAGAGTCGCGATGACTACCACGCCGACCCTGCCCCTGTTCAGTGCGAGCTGGAAGATGATGCTCCGCTCCCGCGGGGTCATCTTCGCCATCATCACCTCGTCGTTGTATATCGCCTTCTTCGGGCTCATCGAGGACCTCGACTTCGGCATCGGCGACCAAACCATCGAATTCTTCGACTTCGTCCTCCCCGGCTTCGCCGTCTTCCTGATGGTCTACCAGATACAGGACATCACCGTGGCGATCGGCTCCAGCTTCAAAGCCCGCGGCATCCTCAAACGGCTGGCCACGACACCTCTGCGCCCTCTCCGGTTCATTGCCGTCCAGTCCGCCACTTATGTGGCCCTGGGCGTTGGTGCTTCGCTGCTGGTGCTGGCCATCGGCCGGCTGGTCGGCGGGAACATCGCGATGACCTGGAACCTCTTGTGGCTCATCCCCCTGATTTCGGTGGTGGCCATTACCTCGATCGCGCTGGGATACGCCATCGCCGGGCTCACCCCCAACCCGCAGACGGCCAGCAACGTCGGCGCCGCCGTCACGTTCCTCATGTTCGGATTCTCCGGTGTCCTCTTCCCCATAGTGGCGCTCCCCGGAGCCCTCCCCGACATCGTCCTCTACGCCGTGCCCCACACCGCCCTCATCGAGATCATCCGCGGGATCACCCTCACCGGGGACGACGTCACCGGCTACGGCCGACAGCTGCTGATCGGAGCCGGCTGGCTGATCGCCGCATTCGCCGCCGCCACGGTCTTCTACCGCTTCACCGAAGACCGATGATCATCCGACGCGAACTCCCGAGCGACACCGAGGCGATCCAAGCCCTGTTCTCCAATGTCTCCTCGGAGGTCTTCTTCGACAAGCTCCATACCGACAGTTCCTGGCTCCCAGCCCTGTCCTTCGTCGTCATCGACCGAGACGATGACGTCGTCGGACACGTCGCGGCCACACGGGGCCAGGTCGGATCGGCCCACGCGTTGGCACTGGTACCGCCCAGCGTCGATCCTGAAGAACGTGACCGGGGTGTAGGACAGGCTCTCATGCATGCCGTGCTCGGAGCCGCCGACGCCCTCGATGAATCGCTGGTCGGCCTGGTCGCCATACCTCCCGGGTACTACTCCCGGTTCGGCTTCCGCCCGGCCGAGGAATACGGCATCACTCCTCCGGTGGGCGGATGGCGGCCTTACTTCCTCATGCGCCCCCTCACCGCCTTCAACGACGCCATGCGTGGCACATTCACGTTCCCCGATCCCTTCCTGTGACTGCAGACGGTGGCCCGTGAGTGAGGTCCGACCCTTCCGCATCGATGTCCCCGAAGCGGATCTCGACGACCTACGCGAACGCCTGGCCCGCACGCGCTGGCCCACCGGGCCGCCCGGGGTCGGCGGGGATTACGGAGTGCCGCTCGGCTATCTGCGGGAGCTGGCCGAGTATTGGCGCACCAGCTACGACTGGCGAGAGCACGAAGCCCGCCTCAACGAGTTCTCCCAGTTCACCACCCCGATCGACGGACAAGACGTCCATCTCCTGCACGTTCGCTCAGCAGAGCCCGACGCCCTGCCGCTGGTTATCATCCACGGCTGGCCGGGGTCGATCGTTGAGTTCTCCGAAATCATTGGTCCCCTCACCGACCCACGGGCACACGGGGGCGACTCCGCCGATGCCTTCCACGTGGTGGCGCCTTCGATACCGGGCTTCGGTTTCTCCGGGCCCACTCATGGGACCGGTTGGGACCTGAACCGTGTCACCGTCGTGTTCGCCGAGCTGATGGAGCGGCTGGAGTACGACCGATACGGCGCCCACGGCGGCGACTTCGGCTCGCTGGTCTCCCCTGCCTTGGGTCGCCTCCACCCCGACCGCGTCGTCGGCGTACACGTCAACGGGCTCTCCAGTGCGCCGACCAAGGACCAGGCGGCGACTCTCACCGAATCCGAGCGACAGCGCCTCCAGGATCTTGGCCGCTTCTGGCGTGACCAGCGAGGATATGCAGTGCTCCAAGCCACCCGGCCTCAGACCGTGGCTTACGCGCTCACCGACTCACCTGTCGGTCAGCTGGCCTGGATCGTGGAGAAGTTCAAGGAATGGACCGACTCTGATGAGGTGCCCGAGGACGCAGTCGATCGTGACTGGCTCCTCACCAATGTGACCCTGTACTGGCTGACCGCCACGGCGGGTTCGTCCGCCCGCTTCTACAAGGAGGACGCCACGCTGAGCCGGATGGCAGGCGCGGCCGACTCGTCTGGCCGCCACCATCAGACGGATACCGACTTCGTGCGGAGCGACGCGCCCTCCGCCGTGCCCATCGGAGTGGCCGTGTTCCCCGGGGAGGTCTCCGTTTCCATCCGTCACCTCGCCGCCCGCACCCACAACATCGTGCACTGGACCGAGTTCGACCGTGGCGGCCACTTCCCGGCCATGGAGGTACCCGGCCTGCTCGTCGGGGACATACGCGAGTTCTTCCGCCGATTCCGTTAGCGAGATGCGGACGGGACTGATCGAGAGAACCCGGGTGAGTCCCGCCAGAGGCGCCACCCCTCGTCGTCGACGGCCACGTTGTAGACGCGGAACACGCCGCGCGAGTCGAAGTAGTGCATGCACAACTGCGACCCGTCGAGCGGCACGTGGTGTCCACGAACGCATGCTGTAGCACTCGCCGGGTGCCACCACCCGCCACCCATTTCTCTGAGCTCATGGTCGGTTACCTGCTGGCAGGTTGGAAGACCTCGATCGGGTTGCCGGCAGGGTCCTCGACCAGGACCTGCTTCCCTCCCGGACCGGTGACGATGTCGTTGCGGAAGCGCACCCCCTCGGCGCGAAGACGCTCCACCTCGCTCTCGATGTCGTCCACGACGAAGTGGATCCGGTTCCAGCCACCGGGTTCGGGCGTGCGACCGTCGGGCATGGGACGCCCGGCTGAGCTGGTTGGACCGCTGAGCAGCAGGCGCAGGTTGCCGCGGACGACGTCGGCGAAAGCGGGAGCGGCGGTGGAGCGGAGAGTGAAGCCGAAAAGCTTCGTGTAGAAGTCGACGGCCGTATCGACGTCATCGACCATATAGCGGACATTCACGGTGTCTTCAGCCACGTTGCTTACCTCCTTGCAGGTTGCTGTCCGATCGTGTGGGCCAGGAACCGAACCCTGGTTTCGATCTCTGAAGCGGTCCGCTGGAACGCCGGGTAGGTCTCCTCGACGGTGTCCCCTTCGAGGGCTGGGTCCGGGATGCTCCAGTGTATGCGCCGGGCTCTTGGGAACTCTGGGCACACCTCCCGGACCTTGTCGCACAGGGTGATCACGTAGTCGAACCGCCGCCTGGTGAAGTCTCCGAGATGCTTCGACCGGCTCCCCGCAGGATCGATCCCCCGTTCCTGCATCACCCGCACCGCGTTCGGATGCACCGGCTTGGGATGGCTGCCCGCACTGGCCACCTCCACCGTGTCACCCGCGAGGTGCCGGAGCAGCGCTTCGGCCAACTGCGAACGGGTGCTGTTGCCGGTGCACAAGAACAACACCCGGGTCCGTCGCTCCGAACCGGCTCCTAACTCCGCTAGCGGCGGGCCGAGGCTGAGCCCGGGGTGGAGCGCCCCGCCGGCTTCCGCCAGCAGCTCCCCGCAGCGGGCAAGGTCGAGGCTGTAGTAGGCGTCGCGGCCATCGGCGGAACTGCGCCGCGTCGACACCAGCCGGCCCGCCCGCAGCTGCCCCAGGTGGTAGGAAACCAGGCTCTGCGGCTTCCCCACCAGGGTGGTGAGCTCCCGCACCTGGCGGTCGCTATACGCCAACTCGCTGAGGAGTCGCCAACGCACCGGGTGTGCAGCCAGCCGGAAAAGGCTTGGTGCCGGAACCTGGCAGCGAACCTCCATATTCACAGAAGCGGACTATACATCAAACCTAGTTGATCGAACAATCCAGTTTGATCAACAGTTCCCCGCCGAGCCTG
Source organism: uncultured Acidimicrobiaceae bacterium (assembly GCA_964617995.1). GTDB lineage: Bacteria > Actinomycetota > Acidimicrobiia > Spongiisociales > ZC4RG35 > CAZTXD01. The sequence continues at coordinate 58,164 of CAZTXD010000002.1, read as the reverse complement.
CCCGAAAGGAAGTCGTCGTTCCTCGTCTCCAACGATCTCATGGAGGCAATCCAAGCTATCGTGGAGAACGGAACCCCCGACTCACCGGTACCTGACCGGCCGGTTCAGAGCCCGGTCAGCTCCAGACCCAGCCATTCGGCCAGGCTCTCTATCTCCTGGTGCACACCCGAGCGCGTCTCCCGGTCGAACGGTGGGTCCTCGTGAACCGCGTTGACCTGCAACACCCCCGCCTTCCGATCGGCCTTGGCGTCGAGCTTCCCCACCAGGCGGTCTCCGTGCAGGATCGGCAGAGCGAAGTATCCCCAGCGGCGATTGGACGCCGGCCTGTACATCTCGAGCACGTACTCATACTCGAATAGCTCCTCGGTGCGTCTCCGGTCGTGGATGAGCCGATCGAAGGGCGACAGCAGAGCCGTCCGCCCCCGGAATGACCCGTCCAACAGCGCCGGGTCGATCCGCCACTCCCCCGGGACATCTTCCACCGTCGCGGCCTCACCCACCTCTCCGACGTCGTATGGCTCGAGCGGCTGCGCAGGCATCTTCGATCGTGCGATACCCAGCGCACGGAGGCGCCGCTCGTCACGAAGCCTTCTCGCCTCCTCTGCAGGCACCGCCTCGACGTCGTGCGGGTAGACACGTTCCGCCACGTCCCACAACCTCTGTCTGCCCTGCCGCCCCGCAATGGCGACTTCGCCCCGCATCATCAGGAACTCCAGCATCTGGGTGACGTTCCGGGCGTTGGTCCAACCCGTCGATCGCCAGGGCTCGACGCTGGTGTCGGGGATGTCGCGTGACAACAGAGGTCCCGACGACCCGAGAAGGTCGAGGATGTCCCGCCGGAAGGTGTCGTTGACCTGCAGCCACTCCCGGGCGTCCCGATAACGGGGCCAGGTCGCCATGTCGGCGAGATAGAGCCGTAGATCGCTGATCGGCCGCACCAAGGCGTTGAACTCGTAGAGCGAGCGCTCCTCCTCCAGCGCCCGTCGCAGATCCTCGGGTCGATACGCCTCACCGAGGCGACTCCAGGCCACCAGGTCCGCACTGGGTGCTATCGCCGCGGTGGGGTCGATCTGAAGCAGGGTCAGTTGCTCGACCGTCTCGACGAGACCGGTGGGTCTGGTGGCATCCAGCATCTGGGCTCTCACTGCGAGGCGTCGTGCCTGGGTTCGGTCGAGGTGGTGGATGGTCACAGCCCGTGAGGATAGGCCAGGCTCCCGTTCGTCCAGGGTTCCGACCAGGCGGGACTTCCGGCCACGAAACCGGAGACCCATGGCTCTCCAGCTGCTCGGTGAACCGAGAAGCCGGGCCCGCCAGCAGGCCCGGCTTCTCTTGCGCCGTTCTGTGTCAGTTCGAGGAGCTACAGGCTCCCCGAATCGGCGCAGAAACGGTTGCCTCCCCCACTACCTGCGATCCCGGCGAAGTAGCGTCCTGATCGCAGAGTTCTTCCAGATGTTGCCGAACTGAGCCCACTGACGTTTCTTGTCGATCAACGCCGCCTGTAGCTCGATATGCTCCGAACTCCCGAAATGGGCGGCGAGCCGGGTGAGAGTGTGGGTCCAGATCTTGTCCTCGAGCCGGCTGGTGTAGAGCCGGAAGCTGGCTTCGTAGAGCGGGTCGTTGGCCCGGACCAGCAGATGGATCCGGGCCGCTGTGCCCGCCTCCTCCTCGTGGGCGCTGAATGTGATGATCGCCGCCCAGGGGTGACCCTCGGGTGTCATGTACGACCATGAGGTGTCGTCGGCGTAGATGACACGGACTCCCGTAGTCACCTTGGTGGGCCCCCGGCCTCCGGCGACCACCGCGATCTCGCCCGGGGCTATCCCGGCGGCAGGGGCGTAGAACTTGTTGGATGGGTACCAGAAGTCGCCGAAGTGGTCCTTCCAGGTCTGGATGACGGCCTCGGGGCTGGGTCCGGGTATCGATACCTGATAGGTCTTCTGCCAGAGCTGGCCGAACCCTTGAAGCGGCCCGGTCGGCTTCCTGCCTTCGACGTTGCCTTTGAAAACCCCCTCGGCCAGGTCTACGACGTGGAACTCGTCGATCGGCTTCGCCCAGTTGCCTGCGTCTCTCGGTTCGGTCATTGCGTGCTCCTTTCGTCCCCTACTTCTACGTGGTGGTCGTTCCGCAATCGTTACGGGCTTCGAGACATCCGTTCGTAACGCCGAACAGCCACATCAGGTCGATGGCGACTTCGACGCGCGGGGGCGGGACCGGACGGCCTGGCCGCGGCTTGCCGGGTTGGCGCGCTCTGGATGGAAGGCTCTGCTGGTGGAAAGATCGGTGGGGTACGAGAACCGCCGAACCCAGTCTTCAGATAGGCCGAGCCTCGGGAGAAGGGCGTGTCGCCGGGTGCTCCTCGGTCCTGGCCGTCACAACGTCGTGGAGGAGCCGGTTGTACGGGGCCAACTGCTATAGGCAGGTCGAAAGGTCGTCTCACTCATTCCGCCCGCCGTACAGCCGGCACGGGTCACCCGGCGATGGCCGCCGCTTCGTCGACGTAGATGGCGATCGCCTCGTCGAGACGGGTCAGGGAGAAGATCTCCCGGTAGTGGTCGGTCAGACCGTATGCCCGCAAGGCATGACCAGCTCTCTGGGCCCGGATGAGAGTGGTGACCAGCAACCCGATACCGCCACTGTTCATGTACTCGAGACCTTCGAAGTTGAGGATCACGGCCGTCGCCCCCTCGCCCGCCTCCTCGTGGGCCTCGGCGATCTGCTGTTCCGAGAAGGTAGTGATCTCACCGACTACGTCGATGACGCGTACCCCTTCGGATACCTCCCGGATGTTCATGGTCAGATTCGCTGTCGGCATCGCCTTCCCCTCTCTCAGTTGATTGACGTCGTGTCCTCGTAGATGTGGATGAAGTCGGCGAGACGGGTGATCTCGAAGACTTCCTTGTAATGATCGGTGAGACCGAACGCGCCCACCTCCCGCTGTTCCGCACGGGCCATCGCCAGCACCCCGACGATGATCGCGATACCGGTGGAATTGATGTAGTCGACTCGGTTGAAGTCGAGCAGGATCTCGCCCGGAGACCGTGATGCCTCCGCATACGCGGCCTCCATCCCTTCCTTCGACGTCCGGTTGACGGTGCCGACCAGCTCGATCACCGAGCCCTTCTCGGACCGTTTCACCATGGCGGAAAACTCCTCGCCTGACATCAGGCTTCTCCTCCCCGGTTCATGACCAGCTCGACAATGTGATGCCCGTTCTCACGGGACGTGTTGACCTCGTCCACCATCTGCTCGACCAGAAAGAGCCCCCAGCCCCTCGGGGGTTGCTCCCCGGCGAGTTTTGCTTCCAGGTCGGGGGTGGCCGCCTCGGGGATATCCTCGACGCCACCCTCGTCTACGACGCGCACGATCACGCGCTCGGGGCTCACCGCCACCTTCACCGCGACGTCGAGCTCGGGGTTGTTCTCGTTTCCGTGCTCGATGGCGTTCATCACGGTTTCCCCGACGGCTGTCTTCAGCTTCTCGAGCCGCGAGCCGTCGAGCCCGAGATGACCGACCGCATCGGCAACCCTCTTGATGGCCAGCCGCTCGTTGCCCTCGACACTGGGAAGCGTGAACTCAATCAGCACATCCTCGCCGGTGTCGAAGGCGCCCGCAGACGCACTGGCCGATGCGGTTCGCCGGATGACCACCAGGGTGATGTCGTCCTCCTGCTCGGCGCCCGGCCCGGTCCAGCTCTCCAGATCCGCGACGAGGGCGCTGCAGATGTCCTCGCCTCTGGTCTTCTTGGCGACCCGTCCCATCAGCCGAGAGAAGCCATACATCTCGCCTTGCGGGCTGTGTGCCTCGGTTATACCGTCGCTGGTCAGGACCATTACATCGCCGTCTCCAAGACCGTGCGTTCGCTCCTCGTAAATCATGCCCGGCATGAGTCCCAGAGGCATCCCTGTCGCCCGTAGCTCCAGGACTCCTTCGCTGGTCCGGACGTATGGAAGGTTGTGCCCGGCATTGGCAAAGACGACCTCGCCGACCTCGGTGTCGATGATCGCGTACAGACAGGTCACGAACATCGCGTCCGGTATCTCGGGCACGAGGTTCTCGTTGACTGCTGCCAGCACCTCGGATGGGGAGTCGTGCTGGAGTGCGGCGGCACGCAGCATCGAGCGGGAGGTGGCCATCACGAGCGCCGCTGGCACGCCCTTGTCGGTGACGTCTCCGATGACGACTCCGAGACGATGATCTCCCAACTCGATGAAGTCGTAGAAGTCACCACCCACGGCACGGGCAGGCCGGTAGAAGGCATCTACATTCCAGCCGTTGATCGAGGGCAGCTCCTTGGGGAGCAGGGTCTGTTGGATCAGGGCGGCCACCTTGAGCTCCTGCTCGATGCGCTCTTTCTCCTTCGCTTCGGTCTGCTGCTCGCGGACGAGCTGGGCCACCTTCATCGCGGGAGCGACCTGAGAGGCGAGGTTGCCAAGAAGACGTCGATCGTCGGTCGAGTAGGGCTGATCGGAGAGACGACGGCCTAGATAGAGAGCGCCGAGGAGCTCCCCCTGGCCGATGAGGGGAACGACCAGCTCGACTTCCTGCTCACGCAATCGGTCGATGGTGTCCGACTCGACCTCGATGCCGGCGACTTCCACCGGGCCACCGGCAGACAACAGGATCGTCTCCAGGGTGTCGCCTGGTGGTATCTCGATGGCGTCGACGTGGCGTGTCTTCGAAGCCGGTGCGGGTGAGAACGACTCTTCACGGGTCGCCTTGGTCTTCTTGGGGCGATTTCTCACCTGAAACATCTCCTCATCTTCCCTCGAAACCGTCCCGAGATCGTTACGACTCCCCGGTTCAACAGGAATCCTTCACGACCGCAATCTAACTCTGTGGCACCGGAATCGGGGTCGGTGAGTCGACCACCGTCGACCTGGCCATCAGGAGCCTCGCCCCGAGGTATTTGGCCATCCCCTCGCAACCCTGGTGCATCACGTACTTGTGAGCGAGGGCGAAGAACGGCCTGCCGATCCTGGCCACCGTGCTCATCCAGGCTCTCGTGGTCGACACATACCAGTGGAATCTCACTCGGGTGCCGTCGGGATGCGCCTCGAGATGATGTGTCCCGGTGCCGACCAGGTCTCCTCGGACGACGTTGTGGACCCGACGGGGGCGATCGACCTCGATCGCCCTCAGCTGAAGGCGCAGAGTTGATCGCAACGGACCGTGCACCGTGAACGAGGCGCTCCTACCTACGCCTCGGGAGTCACCCTCTTCCAGGAGTACCGACTCTCTCACCGACGGCCACCACGAGGCGTAACCCTCGGGATGGGAAAGAAGCTCGAACACCCGCTCGACCGGTGCCGTCAGCACCCACTCTGTCTCGAACATGTAGTGGATCATGTCGCTCCTTTCGCTCCCAGATATGCCACACGACCGGTACGGGAGCGTTACGAGAGGACCGACTTCATCCGGCCTCTCACGGAACGTGTCGACGAATGGGTCAATCCGGCACTCCACGATCGTGTTGAGCCACCGGGCACCGGTCTATCGGCGCCACTCATCCCAGAGGGTGGACCGGCCCCACTACCGGCCCACCCCCCAGGCCTCAGGACCCAGCGAGATCGGGAATGAGAACGAAGAGACCGCTCTCGATGGCGCTGACCACCGTGGTCCCCGAGTCGAAGCGATAGTTGCTCCACGCGCCCCCGAAAACCGCCTCGTCCACGCCCGGCACCACGTCGAAGTAGCCGACCCGGGTCAGCTCGCCTTTCTCCAGGGTCTTGCGGTCGTAGGAGAGGATCTGCAAGCCTTCCACATAGTTGGCCTCATAGACGTGGGGGCCGTGGATGTAGAGGTTGTGGTCGATGGTTCGCGTCGAGTGGGTGAATGGGGTCACCCGCGCCGGCCGGTCCAGCTTCTCCACCTTCATGATGTAGGTGGTGGTGTTGCCCACCGTGCCGTTCAGCTCATCCAGCTCGTCGCCGAACAGGAACCAGCGCTGGTCCGGCGTCAGCCAGCCCTGGTGGGTGTAGGCGGCGCTGGGGTAGCCGGTGCGGGAGAGGACAACGGGGTTGGCCTTGTCAGTGACGTCGTAGAGGGTCACCGTGTCCTCGTTGGAACCGAAGCAGATCTCCCGGCCGCGGAAACGGCCGTCCTTACCCTCGTAGATGACACATTGCACGTCGTGGACGTAGCCGTCTTCGTCGGCGCAGCCGGCGAACGTGGGGTTCTTCGGGTCCTGGACGTCCACCATGTGCAGGCCTCCGTCGCAGGTGTTGGAGCCCACGGCGTAGGCGAAACCGGTGTCGGGGTTGACAGCCACGTTGTGGGCGTTGCCGAACCCGCGGTATACGGCGTCTGCTGTGAAGAGGGCGGGGGTCAATGCGACGCCGCGCAACCGGGTCAGATCGAATACCTGCATGCCGTGGGTCCCGATCTCGGACACGATGAAGGCGTGGTCGGCGTGGACCTTGACGTCGCGCCACAGGATCCTGTTGTCCACGCTCTCGGTGGGCAAGATCCCCACCACCACCGGGGCTGTGGGCTCGGTGACGTCTACGAATGCCGTTCCTTCCCCGGTGGTCATGATGGCGTACTCACGGCCGGTGAGCGGATCCTCCCACCCCCAGATGTCGCTCCCGTTGACCCCACCCAGCTCCTCGAGTGGGACGAAGGCGGCCAGGTCGACGTTGTCACAGGGAAAGATGGCGGCCATACCGTCGACACACTCGGCAGGTCCCATGGCCTCCAAATCGGCGGTGGGCATGGCCTGGATGTCCTCCACGGTGAGACCAGACTTGGCCTTGCCGTCGTCGGGGTCCTCCGCGGGATGGGCAGCGGCCGGCAGCACCATGGCCAGCAGCAGGGCCAGCACCGCCGCCAGCAGCGTGAGAGAAGGGGTGTCACGTCGCATCACAGCTCCTCCAAGATCCGCGAACGTCACCTCCCCTTACCTCTTCAGGACAGGTCCCAAACCTGCGGGGAGGATGGCGTGGTGAGGCCGGCGAACCGGGGAGCCGGCAGAGGAGCCATTATGGCCGGGCAGGGCGCCCGGCGATCGCGGAGGTGGTGTGCCTCAACTGTCGAACTTTCCGAGGAGTGGGAGTCGTCGACCACTCCTGACTCCTCTGCCTCCGCTACGCCGGCGACATCGCTCCCGCCCAACCGGGCCATCACCACCACGCGTCGCATATGCCAATCCCCACTCAGATGAGATGAGCCGGTAACGATTGGGGTGATCAGTCCCGGACCCATACCCCGATGGCTCCCGGCTCCATGGTCTCTCCCACGACACCCACCCAGCCATCGATGACACCTTCGATGTCGATGCCCTCGCGCAGCGAGCCAGCGAACTCGGACATGACCATCTCGGCGTCATAGGTCGATCGGTTGAACCGTCGGTTGACCCAGCGCTGCATACGGGTTCTCAGCGGGTTGAACAGGGCGGCAGCAACGAGGGTGGCCGCGGCCACGAACAGCGGCCTCTCCGAGGTCCGGGAACCCACCAGGGCAGAGATCCCGAAGAACCCGAACGCGAGGAGAGTCACCACGAACCCGTAAGAAGCCGTCCTCGAGATGAGCCGGTCGATGTCGAAGAGCCGGTATTTGAACACCGCCACCCCGATCGCGACCGCCACCGCGTTGGCTCCCAGGAGCAAGCCAGAGGCGACCAATGCGTTTCCCAGCCACAACACCTGGGATTCGAGGAAGGTGCCGACGAGGTACAGGAGTGGCGTCACCACCGCGGCGAACAGGACCCACCTCACCTGATGCCTCTCGATGGCCGAGCCCCTCCGGTAGCTGACCACCGCGTGGGTCACCGTCGCGGCCGCAAAGACAGCCAACACCACCCCGGCCGACCCGACAACCGCACCCTCCAGGGAGCGTAAGGCCTCGACCCCGAGTGGGTTCGGGTGCCAGACGCCTTCTGTTGCCCCTGGGTTTGGGTGAGGCCGCACTATGTACCACATGATGAGCAGAGCGTCGGCGCCCCAGGCAAGCCGGATGCCATGCCGCCACCATCGCGTTGGGATCAACCCGGTTGGGAACAGGAGTACGAGGCTCGGGATCAACACGGCTATCGGCATCAGGGCGAGCTGGCTGGCCAACGCGTAGAGGTCGGACCGGGGCGCACCGAGTAGCTCGGCGAGCACGGACCCATTGGAGATGGCAACGGTCACGCCGACGGCGAGAAGGATCCTGCCGATGTTGTTCCCCGGTTTCTTGAGGAGAATCAGGGCTCCCACCACCGGGAAACCGACCCAGTTGAGCCAGAACGGATCCCACGGGAACGGCGGAATGGGCCCCGACATGAGGGTGACGGTCACCGCAGCCACGACGTATGCCACCGCGGCCACGACGATCAGCGAGGAACGAAGGCTCATTCGGGGTGGTCCCTGACCCAGACTCCGATGGCCCCCGGCTCCATCGTGCCCCTCACTACCCACACCCAGCCGTCGATCACACCATCAGCATCGACCGGGTCCCGGAGCGAGCCGGCGAAGTCGTCCATCACCCGCTGGGCGTCGTATCGAGACCGGTTGAAACGACGGTCCACCCATCCCTGAACCCTCCGCCGAAGCGGGTTGAACATTGCAGCCACCGCCAGAGTGGTCGCCGCCACCACCCAGGGAGTCTCGAACTGCGACCCGGCGACGGCCGCCACCGCTGCTACGGCCAGGGCGAGCAGTCCAACGACCAGGGCATACGAGACCGTCCTCGAGATGATCCGGTCGATGTCGTAGAGGCGATAGCGGAGGATCGCCATACCGATCGCAAGGGGGAACACGGTCAGTGCGGTGGCCCAGGCCACGCCGGACACCACCGGCGGTGCGTCCAGCACCTCCATCGTCACCAGGGCCATCGCCATCGCCACGGGGCCGAGAGCCAGCCACTTCATCTGGTGACGAGTCTCCAGACCCCCGCCTACCCAACGTCGCGAGAAGGAAACGCCCCCAAGGGGAAAGCCCAGGAACATGATCAGCAATGGCGCGGCGTCGTTGAGAAACCGATATTCGGGAAGCTCGGGAGCACCGGGCCGGGCTTGGGCGACCATCTCACCGGCGCTGGTCCCAACCAGCTGCACGGCGCCGGTCAAGATGACCGCAGCCACAGCCGCCACCCACACCCTGAAGACCCATCGCCACCTCCCCAATGCCCGTCCCGACGGATAGACGAATAGCAAGGCCGGCAGGCATGCGAGTTGGACCGCCCAGATCCACGAACCGGCCCATGCTGCTACCCACTCCCCCGGAAGCCGCCCACTCGACAAGGAGAGCTGCGCGTACGGCATGCAGAACGAGAGGGCGGTGCCCGAGACTCCGGCCACCATCAGCAGGCGACCCACGCCATGACGGGGATGCGATATCAGTATTCGCCAACCGACGATCGACATCAGCAGCCCCGCCACCAGGTACGTTGCCACCAGTTGGCCACCGACCGCAGCGACGGTGACCATTCCAGCGACCATCGCGAAGGTCAGGGCCAATCCGATCGACGCCATCGGGGATCGATTCATCGTGCCCCCCTCAGCCACACGCCGACGGCTGCCGGTTCCATCGTCGAGTCGACAACACCGAGCCAGCCCTCGACCACTTCGTCGGTGTCGACACGGTCACGCAACGACCCGGCGAACTCGGCGACCACCCGCTCGGCGTCGTACTTCGATCGATTGAATCGACGATCGACGATGCTCTGAACTCGCTTCCGCACCGGATTGAACGTGGCCGCCACCCCGAGCGTGGTGGCGGCCACCACCCAGGGCTCCTGGAACTGGGAGCCCGCCAGGGCAGCTACGCCGGCGACCGCGGCAGCCAGCACCGCAACCACCGACGCATACGACACCGTCCGAGAGATGATCCGATCGATCTCGAACAGGCGGTATCGAGACACGGCGACGCCCACAGACACCGGTATGGCGGCCCCGGCCACGACCCAGGTGAACCCGGCGAGGCTGTCTTCGGGGACCACCTGACCAATGCCGAGGATCGAGACGAACAAGAGTGCCCCGAGGAGGAGCCATCGGTACTGGTGTCTTTCGATCCCGCTGCTCGCGTGCCAGCGAAGAGCCAGCGAGACGATGGAAGCCGCTATGACGACGATCACGACGAGAAACCCGCTCTCGCTGATGAACCAGGTGGTCAAGGACTCCATCCACGGTACGGCGAGCGGACTCTGCACACCCGTCGATTCCATGGGTTCAGGGCTGCTCGCAAAGGAGACGACCCCGAGGATGGCGAGCGCCAACAACCCGAGCCCTGTGATCCGCTCCAGACGCCCGTGAAGCCGTCCTGTGGGGAAGACGAGAAGGAGCCAGATGATCCCGAGCCAGGGAAGCACACCGAGCAGGAGACTGACCAGCTCGGCCCACACCCGGACGCCTAACTGAGCCGGGCTTTCGGCCAACGCAACTGCAAGGAAGCCGAGCCCCCAACACAGGCCGATGGCCAGCATGATCGTTCCGACTCCGTTGCTGGGCCGTCTCCAGAGGATGAGAGCGCCGACGGGTGCCCACATCACCCATCCGAGTGGCCACAGCTCGTCGCCCGGCTCCAGCCCGCCGAAAAAGACACCGGCCAACACACCGAGCATCGCCAGGACCACCGCCATCACGAGTAGGGCCATATTCACGGTCTCCCGCTGGTGTCTGCTCACCCCGGTACCTTCACCCACACGCCCACGGCTGCCGGTTGCATCGTGGAATCGACGACCCCGAGCCAGCCCTCGACCACCTCGTCGGCGTCGACGCGATCCCGCAACGACCCGACGAAGTCATCCATCACCCGCTGGGCGTCGTATCGAGACCGGTTGAAACGACGGTCCACCCATCCCTGAACCCTCCGCCGAAGCGGGTTGAACATTGCAGCCACCGCCAGAGTGGTCGCCGCCACCACCCAAGGGGTCTCGAACTGCGACCCGGCGACCGCGGCCACCGCTGCCACCAGCAACCCGAGCAGACCTGCGACCAGGGCGTACGACACCGTCCTCGAAACGATCCGGTCGATCTCGTAGAGGCGATAGCGAAGCACCGCCAGCGCTATCGAAGCTGGCACCACACCGATGGCGGTCCAGATGACCAAGTCCATGTTGGTACCCAGAACCAGCGATGCCCCCAGGGCCACGACGAACAAAGCGAATCCGAAAGCGAACCATTTCAACTGCTGTCGCTCCGTTCCCCTGGCGCGGACGAAGCGATATCCGAGGGTGAGGAGCGATATCAGGCCCGTGAGCAGCAAGACGGCCTGACCGGCAACCTCACCGACAGAGTACTCCAGGAACCCCCAGGAGCTGGCGGCGAACTCAAGACAGTCGTCACCGACACCCCCAGCCGGCCAAGAGACGCAAGTTCTTTCGGCAAAGACAGTGCCCAACACCCCAACGATGGCCACGGCCAGCGCGACTCTGAGGACCCACTGCCCGAAGACGTTGGCCGTCCTCCCCGTGGGAAACCACAGAGGGAGTAGGTTGAACAGTGTCAGGATGAAGAAGACCCAACCGACTCCTTCGAACTGAGCCCAAATGACTGCTCGGCTCATGTCTCCGACCTGGTGAGAGACGCGTGTCAGTGCCTGACCCATGCCCATCATCGAAAAGGAAAGGCCAAGGGCCAGCATCACGAAGCCAATCCTGTGCCCGGGCCGCCTCAACACGAGGAGCAGCCCCACACCCATCGTGACCAGGGCAAACACCAACTGCTGTACCACCACCGCCACCGGTTCTTCCGGGGCCGATACGAAACTCACCCCACCCAGCAGAAGAGCCGAGACAGCCATGGCGATTCCTCCGAGGCGACGCATCGAGTCCGTCGCCATCACTGCCTCACCCACACACCCACAGCCGCAGGTTGCATCGTGGAGTCGACCACCCCGAGCCATCCCTCAACCACCTCATCGGCGTCCACGCGCTCACGCAACGAACCGGCGAACTCGTCCATCACCCGCTGGGCGTCATAGCGAGACCGGTTGAAACGACGATCCACCCAGATCTGCATTCTCCTCCGCACCGGGTTGAACAACGCCGCCATCCCCAGCGTGGTGGCCGCCACCACCCAAGGTGTCTCGAACTGCGAGCCGGCGACCGCGGCCACACCGGCCACCAGCAACCCGAGCAGACCCACCACCAGCGCATACGACACCGTCCGGGAGATGATCCGGTCGATCTCGTAGAGCCGATAGCGGAGAATGGCCAGGGTCGCTGTCACCGGCATCGCCAGGATCGCCACTTGGAAGAGAATGCCGAGCCAAAAGGGGGAAGCCCGACCGGACCACGCTTCGTAGGAGATCGTCCCCGCGAACGCGACTGCGAAGACCGTGCAGGCGAGCAGGAACCACTTGAGCTGAAGACGTTCCACCCCCCTGGCTCGGCGAAATCTCGTTACCAGGGACGCCAACGATGACAGGAGGAACACAGCGACGCCAGCGAAGAGCGGGCCTGATATCCAGCCGAACTCCGGATTGGGGACAGCGGGGACACCGATCGGATTCGCCACGTAGCCGATGCACCCTTGGGGCTCCGAGAATTCCGAGCACAGTTCTTCAGCAAACACATAGAGAACGAAGGTGAGCCCGATCAACACAAATCCCAGCCACTGGACCCAGATCCATCGCGAACTGGCTGGTCTTCCGGTGGGATACCAGAGAACCACCAACCCGACCGCGGCGAGCCAGGAGAGCCAGAACGCCCCACCGATGGCGTCGAACACGAGGAGGCCCCGGTCGGCGAGCCCTCCGGTCACGCCGGACAACAGGATGGATATCCCGACCAGGGCGAATACCCAGCCAACCCGGTTCGAGTCCGCCTTACCGATGATCAAGGAACCGACAGCGACGAAGATCAGCGACGCCCCAATGATCACCAACGATTCCACGCCCTCCAGCGCGGACCACCATCCGAGCGCCCCTCCGAGGAGATACGCGATCAAGGCCGTCGACGCCGCGATCAAAACGACTCTGGTGTGGAGGGCTACGCGCCGACTAACCACTCTCCTGGGATCGATCACGGCGCAACGATGCCATGACCTCGTTACGTAAGCGCAACGGAAATGGCCTCAGTCGCTGGCCCCGTCACGAAGTGGCCGAGATCCGCTTGCCGTAACGCATCGACTATTTTCGAATGGGAAAGTCATCGCATGCTCGAAATACGGTTGTTCGGGTCGCCGGAGGTGACCGCCGACTCGGCGTACGTCGAGGTGGACACGCGCAAGGCCATCGCCATGCTCGCCTATCTAGCCATCGAGCGCAGTGCCGACCGTGATGCTCTCGCCGGGCTCTTCTGGGCCGATTCATCCCCGGAGAGGTCGAGGGCCACCTTGCGCCGGACGCTCTCTGCTCTCCGCAGCGGGATCGGGGCGGACTGGATCAACGCCGATCGGAACCGGGTGACGATCGAGGACGGGTTCATCTGTGACGTCCACCAGTTCCGGACCGAAGTCGAGGCCACCGGGCAACATGATCACGACGTCCACGACGTGTGCCCGGCTTGTCTTCCCCATCTCCGTAAAGCGGCCGACCTCTACCGAGGTGACTTTCTCGGCGCCTTCTCGGTGAGAGAGGCACCGGACTTCGAGGACTGGGCCCGAATGGTCACAGAGTCACTCCGTCTCGAGGCCGGAGACGTGTTCCAACGTCTTGCGATGGGGAATGCTGGCTCCGGCGACTACGGCGAGGCGACTGCTGCGGCGATTCGGTGGATCCGTCTCGACGAGCTGCACGAGCCCGCTCACCGGTTGTTGATGCTTCTCTGTGCCTGGGCCGGTGATCGACCGGGATCGATCCAGGCCTATCGCGATTGTGTGGCGGTCCTCGATCGCGAGCTCGGTGTCCCCCCACTCGATGAGACCACCGAGCTCTTCGAGGCCATCCTCGACGAGGATCTGCCGCCGGCCCCGGGAGTGAGGAAGCCGGTCAGGGCCCACCGCCTCGCCGAGTCGCCGGTCGAGGCAGGGATGATCGGCCGTGAGGAGGCGATGGAGACGCTGCGCCGACTCGTCGATACGATCTCCCCGCCGGGGAAGCTCTTGGTGATTTCCGGAGCTTCGTGGATGGGAAAGACCCGATTGATCGAGTACCTCGTGCAGTTCTCCCGAGATCTCGGAGTCTCCATCGTCTCAGGCAGGGCCTTCAGTCCCGACTCGCAACTCCCATACGGGGTCGCCACCCAGCTGTTGGATGGCTTCGTGTCGAGCAACAACGGCGGCGAGTTGAACGTCCCCGAGTGGGCGCTCACCGAGCTCACCCGACTCGATCCCAAGCTGGCGCCTGGTGCGGCCGAAGGCGAATCGGGCAGCCTCGGAGAGCTCCGTCTCCGTGAGGCCTTCCTCGAGTTGATGGAGCCGGCCACTGCCAATGGGCCGGTGGTGGTGACCATCGATGATGCCCAGTGGATGGACGCGGCGTCGGCCCACCTCGTGTCCTATGTGCATCGACGCGCTGGGAACCTGCCTCTCCTTCTCGTCGTCGCCACCCGAGACGTGGGCTCGCTGCATCCCGCCGTCAGGGAGATCGCAACAGAGCCCGACGAGATGCTCGTCCTCGACCCTCTCACCCCGTCCAGCCTGCACGACGACTACCCGAAGACCGACGTTGAAGCCATCATCGCCGCCACCGGCGGCATACCGCTCCTGGTCAAGAAAGCACTCGACTCGGACGGAGTGGTGAACCCCGACGCGGAGAGCGTTCAGAAGTACATGGACTCGAAACGTCGACGTCTCTCCGATCTCGCCCATCAGATAATGGCGGCGGCGGCAGTCCTCGACGGGATCTGCGACGCCCAGCTCCTGCGCGACACCAGCGGACGCACCGAAGACGAGATAGTCGAAGCGGTCGAAGAGCTCATCTCAGCGGGCCTTCTGCGGGAACACGAAGACGGCAAGCTCGGATTCACCCTCGATGCCCTGGAGACGATGTGCTACGAGTCCACGTCGTTGATCCGACGTCGTCTCCTGCACAGGCGTGCCGCCGAGGCCCTCCTGGCGAAACCCAGAGTCCGGTCCGATGCACGTCTGGCCACGGCCGCCGCCGCCCAGCTGCACGCAGCCGGCAGTGAGGACGCAGCTTCGTGGTACATGTCGGCGGGAGATCTGGCCCGCGCTGTCTACGCCCACGACGAGGCGGTCACCTCCTATGAGATGGCGATCGCCCTCGGCCATCCCGACATGGGACGGCTGCGCCTTGCCCTCGGTGAGCTAGCGATGGCCCGAGGCGACTATCAGGTGGCCAAGCGCGAACTGCGCGCCGCCGCCTCACACTTCACCGGCGCGGATCTTGCCCTGGTCGAACACCGCATCGGCGACCTCTACCGCATCCTCGGTAGGTTCGAACTCGCCGAGGAGAGCTTCACCCGTGCTCGCCGTGACCACCCTGAGCCGGCGGATCTGTATGCCGATTGGGCGCTGCTCAAGCACCGGACGGGCGACGCCGAAGCCGCCATCTCCTTCGCCACGACCGCTCTCGAAGCCGCAGAGGCGAAACGAGACCCCGTGCTCGTCGCCCGCGCCTACAACATCTTGGCCGTCGTCGACCCCGACCCGGAGAAGGCGACAGAGCATGTCGACGATGCCCTGGAGATGGCCGGCTCCACGGAACCGGCCCGGATCGCAGCTCTCAACAACAAGGCACATCTGCTCGCTGATGCCGGAGAGCTGGATGAGGCCGTCGAGATGGTCACCGAGGCGGTGGCCATCGCCGACCGGGCCGGATACCGCCACCATCAGGCGGCACTCCTCAATCACCTTGCTGACCTCCACCACCAGTCGGGACGGAAGGAGGAGGCCGAGAATTCTCTGACCCAGGCGGTCACGCTCTTCGCCGACATCGCCTCGGGCGACTGGGAGCCGGAGCTCTGGCTGCTGCGGCAGTGGTGAGACCCGTAACGAATCCGTAGCGGCCCTCCTCTAGCAATTGCACTCCAAATCCGAATGGAGGAATGAGTGAGTGCTTCGCGCACGTCCACGGTAGGAGTCATGGTCTTGGTGGCTGGATTGACGATTGGCGCTTGTAGCAGCGGCCCCAGTGCCGAGGTGGGGGCCTTCTGCGACGACTACATCGAAGTCAGCACGCTGCTCGACTTCGGCCCAGATGAGGCCGATCCCGTGCCGTGGGTCGAGGAAGTCACCGCCGGCCTCGAGGATCTCAAGTCCAACGCCCCGACGGAGATAGCTTCAGCCGTCAACGGGATGGCCGACGCCCTTCTCGCGCCGGTAGCCGACCTCGACGAGGAGGCGTTCTTCGTCGTTACGGAATCGGCGAGCTTCGCCGAGGACTCGGCGGTCGTCGACGGGTTCATCGGAGACGAGTGCGGGTTCGCCACCGTCGAGGTGGACGCCATCGACTATGCCTACGACGCCGACCTCGATGCCGTTGGTGGGGGCATGACCGCTTTCGACTTCACCAACAACGGGACCGAGTTGCACGAGATGGCGTTGATCCGGATCAACGACGACACCACCGAGACCATCGAGGAGCTGCTCGAGCTGCCCGAGGAGGAGGTGGAGGACAAGGCAACGTTCAGAGGGGTGGCGTTCGCAGCTCCGGGTGACGGGTCGACCTTGTACGCCGACCTCGAGTCCGGACGCTACGTCATCATCTGCTTCATCCCCACCGGGGCCACCTCCTTCGAGGAGGCAGAGGCCGCCGACGGGCCCCCGCACTTCATCCAGGGCATGGTGCGGGAGTTCACCGTCAGCGGCTAGCAGTCATCGCCTCCTGAACACGGTCGAGGGAGGGGGCATGGGCCGTCCTCCCTCTTCTGACCGTTGGGCGGTCGAGACTCGAGTACCGCGCCTGTGGAAACCGGGGAGGATCACTCCATCTCGTGGGTGGTGTTCGTGGCCGCCCTGTGCGTGGCATCGATACCACTGGGTGCTCCGCCTCGCGTCGATTGGGTCTCAGCCTTCGTCCTCGAAGTCCGGCCACGCTGCTATGTCGACTCCGTGGTTCTCGGGAGAGACGAGCGTCCACCATCCGGGCACGTGGGAGTCGTCGACGATTCGTCCGCCCGCGGCGAGCGCAGCCGCTACCCGCACCTTCGCCTGATCGGCCGGAACGCTGACGTCTATGTGGACGCGACCCCTTCTGGGCTTCGGGGGGTCGAGCTCGTGGAACCAGAGATGCGGGTTGCGCCGGTGCGGGTCGATCGCGTCCTCCGCTCCGAGGTGTCGATAGCCGAACGCCGCCGCCCAGAAGGGCCGCACGTCGACACCGGCGTCGTGTGCCACAGCGATGCCGACGGCCTGCACCTGCGATGGATCGGACTCGAGTCCGTTTTCCCGAGCCACCGCCGAAATGCGCGTAGCCAAGTCGATGTCGCGCTCGCTCAGCGATCCGTCCTCGCGTGAGAACGTCCGGACCGTCACCCCCTCCGGGCGCAGGTCGACGTCGGGGAAATGCCCTGTTGTCTCAGCAATCTCGGCGACCGCGGCGACGAAGCGCGCCCCCTCGGAGAACGACCCGGTGCGGTAGTAGGCGTACGCACCCCAATAGAGGACCCGCCAGTCATCGACCCCGTCCGCTTCGTGGAACACCCGGGCCGTGGTTCTTCTCTCACTCATCGAGACACCTCCTCGGTGAACTTCGGGATCGAGACCGCCGGTCCGCCCCAATCGCAATCCCGTGCGATGATACGATGGACATCTCATCGATCCTGCCCGCGGAAGCCTCGCCTAATACATGGATCTCCGCGTCATTCGTCACCCGCGTGCCACCTGTTGTACGGCTCGAGATTGGGCGTTCAGCTTATCGACGACCATCTGTCCGGGTCGAGGTGCTCCTCGAGACCACCCCAGGCCGTTGTGGTATCGGCGCTCTCCTCGTGGGGTGCCCGGAATTGGGCGACACGGACAGCCTCCCCGCGGAGCACGCCTCTAACCGGCCCTCCGGGCATGCCACTCGAGGCGGGCATGGGCGTACTCGTGGACGATGGCGTGGGCGAACAGGTCACGGGGCACGTCGCGGTTGGTCCGCACGATCGCCACGTAGCCGGCCGGCCTCCAGATTCGGAACAGCTCATCGCCGGTGAGCTCGGCAAGGCACCCGAGCAACGACTCGTCGAGTTGCAGCGAGTGGACCGCCCGCCGGTATTCCTCGGCAGTAGTGAAGAGGGCGAACGCCACATTCATGCACGCCAGGGCGGTCTCCAGGTCGAGACGCATCCATCGCCGCTTGCCGGTGGTGTCGACGGGGGTCACATCGAGCATCGTGAAATCGAGCGGCGACGTCCTGTCCTCCGGTCTCGGCAGCGGCTTGTTGGCCAACCCGCTGAGCAGCTCGTACACGTTGACGTCGTGGACCACCACCGCGTTGTCGCCGAGCTGACCGAGGGTGGTAGGTCGCAGGGTCGGCTCCTCCAGACCGGCGTTGCGAGCGATGAAGGCCAGCACGTTGGTCTCGAGGATGAAATGGCGCATGAGCAGTTCCCCGCCCTCCTCCGAAACGAATCTAGACATGAACCAGACGCCGAGCCTGTCGAGCGTGCGGTGTGACGACATGTCCCCGGGCAGGAGCCGCTTGAGGAGGGTGATGATCCCCACGAGGACCCTCGATATCAGCCGGGCGGGAGGTCGCAGGTAGCGGGCGGACCAACGGTTGGCGTCGCGTTCCAGCAACGACAACGAATGCCGGCTGAGGTGGTGGGTGGGATCCCCGGCAAGGGCATCCCAGATAGACGGCCCGGGACGGTCGACGAAGGCTACAAGTGAGCTGTCAGACATGGTCGATCTCCTCCAGCTGGAGGGCGTAGAGGCGGGCGACGACCTTGGCCGTCTTGACTATCGAGCGGGCAACCTCCCACGTGATGATGTCGGAGCGAAGTACCTCGAACATCTCCTCGGTGTGCGCCTGGTCGGCGCCCCCGTGGTAGCGCAGGAACGTCACCTGGTCGTCACTCAGGTCGAGCTGCTCGCGGAGGAGGTCGACCCAGCGGTCGGCCTTGTTGGCCCCCAGGCCCTCGATGATGTACATCCCCCCCAGCAGGTCGAGCGGGTTGACCTGGTCCGCCTGCTGGAACATGAACGCCGACAGCGCCTCCGAGCCCACGTTCTTCTCCCCCGAGATGATCTCCTCCCGGTCCCCTCCGCAGGCCACGTAGTCGTTCTCGAGCATGCGGAAGTCGCGTTGCTCCTCGGCGGCGTGCTGGATGAACTCGGCACGCAGATCGGTGTGCTCGACCGTGAGGTTGGAGGCCGCCCGGGTTATCCAGCGAGCGCCCTCCATCACCTGCTGGCGCATGTTCAAGAGGAGACGGAGGTAGTCCTCCCGGGTGGCGGCGCGGTTCTCGATGCGGCTCACCATCGGGACCCGGCTCAAGCGTTGCTCGAAGCGGGCCCACACCAGCCCCAGCTCCGCCAGCAGCCACTCGTTGGGGGAGCCCGAAGGAGAGGTGACGGGATGGATCGGGGCCGGGTCGGCGACAGCCACTCGGGGTCCGGTTTCGACCTGGTCGGGCCGATCGGGACCCACGCAGGTGAGCTGGACGAACGAGACAGAGAACCTCCCCGACTCGGGCACCATCAGCAGGATCCGGTCGCCCTCGGCGAACCGGCCGGTCCTGAGCGCCTCATCCAGCATGATGTAGATGCTGGCTGCACCGGTGTTGCCCTTGGTGTGGAGGTTGGTGAACCATCGATCCTCGGGGATCATCAGGCCCGCCTCCGACATCAGCTTGACGATGTCGCCTCGGAAATGCTCCGAGCTGTAATGGCAGAGGAGGTGGTCGATGCCGTCCGGGTCGAGGTGACCGTCCCGGACCAGCTCGATGTAGCGCTCCACCCCCAAGGCCACCACGCCGTCGAGGAGGGCGACATCCTGGCGCAGGTTGAGCAGCGCCCCGGCATCGGCCTCCGACGCCGTGGACATGTCCTGCCACGTGCTTCCCGCCCGCACCGAGTCGGCATCGACGGCGCCGGCGTACATGCACACGGGGAACCGGTGGGCGTGCGACTCGAGGAGCGACCAGTCGATGCGTAGGGACGGGCCGTCGGCGCGGGGCCGGTCCTCGACGACCATCGCCCCGGCGCCGTCCGACAGCATCCAGCGGAGGAACTCCGCTCCGAACGCCGACCGCCTGTCCCGGTTCATCGCCTGCTCCATCCTCGAGGCTCGCAACGCCCGGGACACCAGCTCCGACCCGGCCGCCACCGCCGTCCGGTGACGCCCCAGCCGGACGGCGTCCCCGGCGGCTGAGAGGGCGGCGACGCCCGAGCAGCACACGCCCCCGGCCGACAGGATCTCCTTGGGGCCTCCTCCCAGCCGCCCATGGACCATCGAGGCGAATCCGGGGACCGGCAGGTCACCCTGGGTGGTGCCGACGGCCAGCATCCCAACCTCC
This sequence comes from uncultured Acidimicrobiaceae bacterium, assembly GCA_964617995.1. Classification (GTDB taxonomy): domain Bacteria; phylum Actinomycetota; class Acidimicrobiia; order Spongiisociales; family ZC4RG35; genus CAZTXD01. The sequence goes on along the minus strand of CAZTXD010000002.1, from coordinate 37,899 downwards.
TCCAGCCCGATGCCGCGATGCTCGACTGCCGCGCGGATGGCCCGCGCTGCCAGCTCCTCGTTGAGCATCGTGGTGTTCCCGTTCCCGTCGAGGGCGTAGTGGCGGGTGATGATGCCGTTCGCCTCCAGCATCCGGGTCCGTAGCCGGTCGGAACCCTGAGTCAGGGCACCCAGACGTGCCTCGACGTGGTCGTTGTCGACCGGCTCGCCGGGCAGGTAAGCGCCGACTCCGGTGATGTAGATCGGTTGTTGCGCCATCACGGTCATCTCTTCGGGTTGCCCCATATCGGCAGTCTGTCGCCGCCGATGAAGCGCCGCCATAGGTGAAAACCCCGAGGGGGAGCGTTACCGGGACTTGCTCGAACTGAAAGTCGTAAAGGCCCCTGTGAGCCGGCCATGCCCGAGGAGACCTTTCTTGTCATCGACCTCGCCACCGGCGAGGTGACCCACCGTTCCTCGCCACCGGTACGAGCAGGTGAGATCTCACACCAGAGGGAACGTTGGTGGACCTGGTGGGAGTTTCCCGATCGGCGCTAACCCTCCCACCATCTGAGCACCCGCATCGCCCGAAAGGTCACCCAACGGGAGGGCTGGTCCTCCCCGTCGTCGACATCGAACCACACCCGCCCCGGCAGGCTCCAGTCGAGAGGCCAGGTGCCATCCTCCAATCGTCTGGAACGAACGTGGTCGATAGCCTCGCCGAGCCGCGGGTCGGGGGCGGCCCCGGTCAGGATGGCGGCAGACCGGAAGTAGTCCAGTGCTCGGAGGACGTCGTAGCGCCAGCGGTTCGGATGCAGGAACAGGAGAAAGCGCTCGTCTGCCGGCTCACCCGTGCTGAGACGGCGGAAGAGGTTGCGCTCCAGGAGATACTCCTCACCCGACTGGCGCGCCTCCCGGGATTCAGGCGTGCCCCCGGTGGCTCTCTCGTATTCGAGGAGCCCTTCCAGCACGTTGATCGTGCTGGCGAATGACGAGCGGACCGAGCCGTTGATCCTCTCACAGTTCCAGCCGCCGTCGTCGAGACGCTCGCCTATCAGCCTGTCGACAATGGACGAAATGTCGACTCCGAAATAGGCGCCGTCGGCAACGGTCCGGCCGTTGATGCACTCCTCGACTTCCCCCTCCCAGAAGGGCTGGCCGTCGTGATCCCAGCGTGAGTTGGCGCCGATCAATTCGACAGCTCGTTTGGCCCGCTCCGACGTGGGATCGAAACCAAACTCCCGGAGCTGCGACAACGAGTATGTCGTGGCCGTCCACGGCTGACCGACCTCGCGCCACTCGCGGACGTCGAAATCTCTGGGGAGAAAGGCGCCACCCGCCCATTGCCCGTCCTCGTCCTCGTAGGACAGGAGCCGGGCTCCCCAGCCGTCGGTCTCCACCTTGGCTCGTTCCGCCGTCCACTCCGACTCCGGAGCGTCGAGCAAGTCGCGCATCACCTGCCACCTGATCGAAGGGTCGGAGTCGAGAAGCCAGTCGATCACCACAACGGTGTCTGTCATGCAGCGCAGCGTATCAGCAGGCCGGGGTACTGGCTGACCAGGGAAAGCGATGCCATCTGCAAGAGAGCCCGCCTGATCCAGGGCGCGACCGGCCCCGTTCGATTTCGGTGACCGGACCGGGATTGCACGACTCGCACCGTTGGACCAGCGCGTCGGGGCGGACGAAGGTGGCGGCCTGCTGGTGCGCTACGGAGCGCTGGGTTGGATGTGGTGAGGGGTCGGCTCTGGTCCGGTCGTGGCGGTTGATGGGGTTTCTTTCGGCCAGGTCCAGGCGTAGTACGCGATGGCCGCGAGGAGGGCCACCTCGGTCGCGCTGCCGAAGACGTAGTAGCTCCACTCGCCGATCGCGCCGGCGATGATGGTGAGCGCGTAGATGATGCTCAGCGCGACGTTGAGGATTCGGTTGACTCGTGGTCGCAGGATGAGCGCGCAGAACACCATGAGACTGGGAATGACAACATAGGCGGTGGTCGCGAAAAGGAACGCCTGGTTGACGGCGAACCCACTGATTTCGCCAGCCTCGATGTCGGCCCGGAAGTCGGGTCGGTAGAGGCTGAAGAGGTCGACGTAGGCGAAGACGAACAGCATCGACGTCCAGAGCGCCGAGATTTTGACCCTCACGCTCACGGTGGACGGGTCGAACTTCGTTTCTGCGGTCATTCGTACCCTCTGCTTTCTTGGATTGTTCGTCCTCGCGGACATGTCACATCTGTCTCCGTGTTGGCTTACTAAGTAATCTAGGGTGTACTTAGTAAGCTGTCAAGATGGAGCGCGACGAGGAGAACCCGGTCCCCCGGCGTCCGTTGACCAGACAACGTGTCCTGAGAGCCGCGGTGGCCCTAGCCGACCGAAGCGGTCTCGACTCCCTGACCATGCGCCGGCTCGGTCGTGAGCTCGGTGTCGAGGCGATGTCGCTCTACAAACACGTGGCCAACAAGGATGAGATCCTCGACGGGATCGTCGACCTGGTTGTGACGGAGATAGAGATCCCGACACCCGGGTCCGACTGGAAAACGGCGATGCGAAAACGGGCGGTGTCGGCACGGCAGGTGTTGCGCCGCCATCCATGGGCGATCGGGCTTTTTGAGTCCCGAGGCTCCACCGGGCCGACGGTATTGCGCTACCTCGACGCCATCATCGCCAGTCTGCGGGCAGGTGGCTTCTCGGTGGAGGCCGCCGCCCACGCCTTCTGGGTGTTGGACAGCTATGTCTACGGTCATGTCATCCAAGAGATGAGCCTGCCCTTCGACGCCGCGAACGGGCCCGGAGAGACGTCCGAAGACCGCCTCGAACACTTCCAGAGCGATGAGTACTCCCATCTCGCCGAATTCGCCGCCCTGCAGGAAACGACCTCCGTCTTCGACTATGACACCGAGTTCGCGTTCGGTCTCAATCTCGTCCTCGAGGCGCTCGACGCCATCCGAACCGAGGCTTGACGACGGAAAGGCGTCGGTGCTCACCAGGAGGGACGATCCCTACCACCGGCATGTGAATGACCGGATGCCGTCGAGACCACGTCCCATCCGTCAGACGACCCGACCGGCCTGGCCCACCGCTTGACCGACAAGTTGCGGCGGCGCCGGCTCACTACTCGATGATGTCAGCCTCCGCCGGCCCGGAGACACAGAGCAAGGGCACGTAGAAGCCGGCCTCGCGTGTGCCATGGATGCGACGCTCTATCTGGGCTCGGCTCCGACGACCGTAAGCCGCTCTGAAGTACTCGAAGGGTGACATCCGAATGGACACGGGCGCATCGGAGTGGCCGGCGACCACTGAGCCGGCGTCGTCCATGATGACGACTGGGTCCAGCCCGGCACTCTCCAACTTGCTCAGCAGGAGTTGAGCGGCACGCTCGACGGCCAGTTGGATGAGCTCGCCGTCTCGGTTGCCAGGGAGGCCGAGGGCGCCGCGGATGTCCTGCTCGTGAACGGCGACGTCCAACACCGGCGTGAGGTCAGACACCCCGGATCGGCTGAGAACCACCTCGAACTGCGATGCGGATCGCTCCCACTCCCGCAACACCACCGAGGTGGGGGTCTCCGCTCGCTCCCCCACCTGAGAGGCAGCCTGCTCGTCATGCCCGACATACGGCCGGCCGCCGACGACATCGGTGACGACTCCCGTCAGATGCGAGACGACGTCATGAACCGACCATCCGGGACATGCCGGGACCGAGGTCTGGAGTTGTTGGGGGCTCAGAGTCCGGACGAGCTCGGCCACAGTCTCATGGGCCCGTCGATAGCTCGCCCCGAGGTCGATACGCTCGCTCACCGACCGGATGCTATGCGGCCGCCGCTGACTTCGAAGATAAGAAGGTCGAGGTTGCGGTGGGACTCTCCCTGGGAGCGTCGTGGCGATCATCGATCTGTTCGACCAGTGGGGTGGAATCGACGGCGCTCGCCCGTCGTAGGGGCGACGAGGAGAGGCCGCTTGGTGTCGTACACGCCATGGCTGATCGCCTCGGCGTTGTCGGTGCCGGTCAGCATTGTCCAGGTACGTGGGCGATCTGTCACAAATCTGTGCCGTCCGGTGTCTTCATGTCAGAGGGATGACGAACCCATCGCCCCAAGGAGGCGACATGGCCAACAGCACGAGGATCCCAAAGACAGAGATCACCGGCGTCTACGGGGCAATGGTGAAACGGTTCAGCAAGAAGTTGCTCGGCGAGGTGCCGTCGCCCCTCGGGGTGTATTGGAACAACCGCGCTGTGCTCAAGGGCTATTTCGCGATCAGCGGCAAGGCCCACAAGTGGGAGGCGTGCGACCCCAGCCTGAAGTCGTTCGCCCACATGGCAGTGGCGTCGCTGGTGGGCTGCACCTGGTGCCTCGACTTCGGCTATTTCCAGGCCCACAACGAGGACCTCGACCTGGATAAAGCGCGCGAGGTGCCCCGCTGGCGGGAGTCGGACGTCTTCACCCCGCTGGAGCGCGAAGTGATGGGGTACGCGGAAGCGATGAGCCAGACGCCGCCCACGGTCACCGACGTGGTGTCCGCCCGGCTGCTGGAGCAACTCGGGGCGGCGGCGATGGTCGAACTGACCGCGTTCATTTCACTGGCCAACTTCTATGCGCGGTCCAACGTGGCGTTCGGAATCGAGTCGGACGGCTTCGCGGCGGCGTGTGACCTGAAGCCGTTGGCAGAGCCGACCGCCCGGCACGGGGTAGCGTCCTCAGGATGAGCGACGACCCGTTCGTCACCCACCGCGGCCTGCTCTTCACGGTCGCCTACGCGATGCTCGGCTCGGCGGCCGACGCCGAGGACGTCGTGCAGGAGACCTGGCTGCGGTGGGCCGACGTCGACCACGCCGGGGTGCGCGACCCTCGTGCGTACCTGGTGCGGATCGTGACCCGACAGGCGCTCAACCGTCTACGCACGCTCTCCCGCCGGCGGGAGGAGTACGTGGGAGAGTGGTTGCCGGAGCCGCTGCTGACCAGCCCCGACGTCGCCGAGGACGTCGAGCTCGCGGAGAGCGTCTCGATTGCGATGCTCACCGTGCTCGAGACGCTCGGCCCGGCCGAGCGAGCGGTGTTCGTGCTGCGCGAGGTCTTCGACACGCCCTACGACGAGATCGCCGAGGCGGTCGGCAAGAAGCCGGCAGCCGTGCGACAGATCGCCAATCGGGCGCGGGGCCACGTTGCCGCTCGACGCCCGCGGATGGAGGTCAGCCGGACCGAGCAGCAGCAGGTCGTGGAGCATTTCCTGACCGCGATCACCTCCGGTGATGTGCAGGGCCTGATGGATGTGATGGCCCCGGACGTGGTTCTAATCGCGGACGGCGGCGGTCTCGCGCCCGCCTTCCGGCGCCCCATCGAGGGCATGGAGCAGGTGGCAACGGCGCTCTCCGGCCTCAGACGGGTCGCGCCCGACGCGGTGGCCTCCACCATGTGGCTCAACGGAGCCCCGGCGGTGCGGATCGACCAGGCCGGCGTGCTGGACACCGCGGTCAGCCTGGCCATCGAGAACGGCCGGATCACCCGCATCTACGCGATCCGCAACCCGCACAAGCTCGCCCGCCTTGACGAGCCGGCGCCCCTTTCGCGAGGTTGAGGCGAGCGCGACGAAAAGACCGTACCCACCGCTGCTTTGGCGCCTCCACGACGACGTTCACGGGGACAGTCCTGCGCGTGTCTCGTTAACTCGATTAGTGGGCGGTACGGTGTCGGCGATGACCGCGGCTAGATCTCGCAGTCGCCTTCAACGGATAGCCATTGGCTCGACCAAAGCGGAAACACCGCAATGACTGACCGCGATGGCAACACCCCGGGGAATGCCCGTGCACCGCGACCACGAATTCGCGCGGTGCTCCGCGACGAGTCGAAGGTGCGGTTCCTGGAACTCTTCTTCGACTTGGTCTTCGTCTTGGCGTTCACTCAATGCACCGCTCTGATAGTGGAGCATCTCTCCTTGGTGGGGATCATTCAAGGGCTCTTCGTCCTCGCCATTCTGTGGTGGGCATGGGCCGGGTTTGCCTGGCTGACCAGCGTCGTAGACCCGGAGGAGGGAGAAGTCCGTTTCGTGATGTTCGGGACCATGGCCGCGTTATTGGTCGTGGCCTTGACTGTGCCCGAAGCTTTCGGTGAGAGAGCGCTCCCATTCGCCATTGCCTACGGTTTGGTCCGGGCGGCACACCTTGCCCTGTTCGTTATCGCCAGCCGTGACAATCCGAGTCTTCGCCACTCGGTGGCCACGCTGGCGGCGAGCTCGGCGATAGGCATCGGACTCCTGGTCGGCGCATCGTTCGTGGACGAGGGCGCACGACTGGCGATGTGGGGGCTTGCCATCCTAATCGACTTCGGCGGTCCGGCCATCTTCGGGGTGGAAGGCTGGAATCTGGTGCCGGCACACTTCGCCGAGCGGCACGGCCTGATCATCATCCTGGCACTGGGGGAGTCGATCGTGGCGTTGGGCGTCGGTGCCGAGGTCGGTTTCAGCAGGGCAGTGATCGTTGCTGCGGTCCTCGGCGTCGGCGTGGCGGCCGCGTTGTGGTGGATCTACTTCGACGTGGTCGCAGTGGTCACAGAGCGCCGCCTGGCTGCCGCCGCCGAGGGACGAGTGCGAAATACCCTGGCCCGCGACTCATACTCTTATCTCCACTACCCGATGGCAGCCGGGATCGTCCTCGTCGCCGTCGGTCTGGAGAACACGCTCTCCCATGTCGACGACCCGCTGAACACGGAGGCGGCGTTCGCGATGCTGGGCGGGGTGGCCATCTACCTGCTGGCTCACGTAGCGTTACGGCTGCGGAACGCGCATTCGATCAACTATCAGCGTCTGATCCTCGCCTTTGTCTTGCTCGCCGTGATCCCGGTGGTCGGTAGCCTCGATTCGCTAGCCACATTGGCCGGAGTCACGACCATGCTGTGGGTCATGGTCGCCTTCGAGACCTGGCGCTACGGCGAGCGTCGTACGCTGCTTCGGGATCAATACCTGCACCCGCGCTCCTGACGTAACAATTGATCAGTTGTCGGGACGCCATTCCTGACCAGGGGCCGCAGGATTGGGCCGACAGCAAATCTCCGGTCAGCAACGTCGCGACTCTTGCGTTCGAAGTCGAGCGTGCAACACGTCTCGAAACCACCACCTGTTGCTATGGGGAACCTGTTACTGCCTATTGGTCGACCGACCACCTCTGAGTGGAGGGCAAGGGCGCGTCGCCGTACCCGTTACAACGCGCCTCGCTCAGCTGCAACTCGAACAGGATGTAGCGGTCGGCGGGCGCATAACTGGCCGAGTCGGCCACGTGGGACCAGACGTCCAGGTCTTCCACCGCGAGGCCACGGCCCCCGACATAGAACTCGCCACCGGAGCCTGCATTGTCCGGGACACCATTGTGCAAGGAGAACCGTCCCCGCTCCCGGAGGTCTCTCCCTTTGGGAGAGGTCGGCTCCATGAACAGGAACAGCCCGACAACAGTGAAGATCGGTGTCACCGGATGCACACGAGGCGCCCCCGACCGACGAACCGTCGCCAGATATGCAGGCGCTGCGGTCAATCTGCCTGCCCCGAACCGCGCCAGCTCCGGCTCACGCTTGGCGAACTCACCCCAGCTGATCGTCTGAGGTCGCGGGGCCATCGGTCACGTGTCCACGTAGGCCGCGAGGTGCTCGCCGGTGAGGGTGGAGCGGTCGGCGACGAGATCGGCGGGTGTGCCCTCGAACACCACCCGGCCACCGTCGTGGCCGGCTCCGGGGCCGAGGTCGATGATCCAGTCGGCGTGCGCCATGACCCCCTGGTGGTGCTCGATCACGATGACCGACTTGCCGGAGTCGACGAGTCGGTCGAGAAGGCCGAGCAGGTGGTCGACGTCGGCGAGATGGAGCCCACTGGTCGGCTCGTCGAGCACGTAGATTCCGCCCTTCTCCGCCATGTGGATAGCCAGCTTCAGCCGTTGACGCTCGCCCCCAGACAGCGTCGTCAGGGGCTGCCCGAGACTCAGGTAACCGAGTCCCACTGCGGACATCCGCCGCAGGATCTTGTGGGCCGCCGGCGTCCGCGCCTCGCCCTCTCCGAAGAATTCCTCGGCCTCGGTCACCGACATCGCCAGCACCTCGGCGATGTTGCGCCCACCGAAGGTGTACTCCAGGACGGAGGCCTGGAACCGCTTTCCCTCGCACTCCTCACAGGTTTGGGCGACGGTGTCCATGAAGCCCAGCTCGGTATAGATGACGCCGTTGCCCTTGCAGGTAGGGCAGGCACCGTCGGAGTTGGCGCTGAACAGCCCCGGCTTGACACCGTTGGCCTTGGCGAACGCCTTGCGGATCGGGTCTGCCAGTCCGGCGTAGGTCGCCGGGTTGCTCCGTCGCGAGCCCCGGATCGCCCCCTGGTCGATGGCCACCACGTCGGCGTCCGTCGGCAGCGAACCGTGGAGAAGTGAGCTCTTTCCCGACCCGGCGACTCCGGTGACCACACAGAGCACGCCGAGCGGGATATCGACGTCGACGTCCTGAAGGTTGTGTTGGTTGGCGCCACGGACCTCCAGCACACCGGTTGGCGTCCGCACCGACTGCTTGAGGACGGCGCGGTCATCGAGATGCCGGCCGGTGAGGGTGTCGCTCTCTCGGATACCCTCGACGGTGCCCTCGTAACAGATGGCGCCTCCCGCCGTACCGGCGCCTGGGCCGAGATCGACGACGTGGTCGGCGATCGCGATGGTCTCTGGTTCGTGCTCCACCACAAGCACGGTGTTGCCGTTGTCCCTCAGCCGCAGCAGAAGGTCGTTCATCCGCCGGACGTCATGGGGATGAAGACCGATGGTGGGCTCGTCGAAGACGTAGGTGGCGTCGGTTAGCGAGGAGCCGAGATGACGGATCATCTTGGTGCGCTGCGCCTCGCCGCCCGACAGCGTACCCGACGGCCGGTCGAGGCTGAGATAGCCCAGCCCGATCTCCACGAACGAGTCGAGGGTGTGCCCCAGCTTGGCGAGCAGGGGCGCCACCGACGGTTCGTCGAGGCCACGGATCCATTCCGCGAGGTCGCTGATCTGCATGGAGCAGACGTCTGCGATGCTGAGCCCTGCGATCTTCGAGGAGCGGGCGGCCTCGTTGAGCCGGGTTCCGTCGCAGTCAGGGCAGGTCGTGAAGGTGACCACCCGGTCCACGAAATTACGAATGTGCGGCTGCATCGCCTCCCGGTCCTTCGACAGGAAGGAACTCTGAATCCGCGGGATCAGCCCCTCGTAGGTGAGGTTGGCGCCGCTGACCTTCACCTTGGTCGGCTCGCGATACAGGAAGTCGTGGAGCTCTTTCTTCGTGTACTTGCGGATCGGCTTGTCCGGGTCGAGGAAGCCCGACTCGGAGAAGAACCGAACCGACCATCCGCCCGCCTTGTAGCCGGGGACGGTGATCGCGCCTTCGTTCAGTGACTTGCTCTCGTCGTAGAGCTGGGTCACGTCGATGTCGGTCACGCTGCCCATGCCCTCGCAGCGGGGACACATACCACCGAGGTACACGACGTTGCGGGCGACCTTGCGCTCCCCGGTGTCGGAGGTCATCACGCCGCTCGCCCTCCTCGTGGGGACGTTGAACGAAAAAGCGGTGGCCGGTCCGATGTGCGGCTCACCGAGGCGGCTGAAGAGAACCCGCAGCATCGCGCTGGCGTCGGTGGCAGTGCCGACGGTGGAGCGGGCGTTGGCCCCCATCCGCTCCTGGTCGACGATGATCGCGGTGGTCAGCCCTTCGAGCGCGTCGACATCCGGACGGTCCAGCGTCGGCATGAGGCCTTGCACGAAGGCGCTGTACGTCTCGTTGATCAACCTCTGGGACTCGGCGGCGATCGTCTCGAACACCAGCGAGCTCTTGCCCGAGCCGGAGACACCGGTGAACACCGTCAGCCGACGCTTCGGGATCTCGATGCTGACGTCTTTGAGGTTGTTCTCGCGTGCGCCCTGCACGCGGATCAGGTCGTGTCTGTCGGCAACGTGCACCGCAGCCGTCTCCGTGTCCGTCTTGGTTGTCATTCCTATCGTGTCTCCATCTGGTGGCTGTCGGTCAGGTTAGGGAGGCCGCCTTCCCAGTCCCCATCGGCGACGGTTGGCACGCTCCGACCAGCCCTGACGACGGCCGGAATGGCGGCCAGGTTCCTGCCGGTCTGCCGTTTCCGTCGGCGCACCGTCCGCCATAGCACTCAGCCCGCCGCCTGACACCGCCACTCGAGCGTGCAGGGAGCATCCGAGCGGGATGACGGATGCACACTCGTGGAACGCCTCGATCGAGCATGTGTAGGTTTGTCTTGCGCGATCAAAGGAGGACGATATGGGAGATCATCCCAACGCAGCATTGGTCCGCCAGGCCATGGAGGCGTTCATGGCGGGCGACATGAGCCAGTGGGATCAAGTCATCGCCGACGATGTCCTGTGGCATGAGATCGGTGGCCGAACCGTCAGGGGCAAGGAGGCTTTAGCGGCCAGCTTGGGCGAGATGGAGGGAGTCGAATTCTCGGGAAACCTTCACGATGTGGTGGGAAACGACGATCATGTGGTTGCTCTCGTCGAGACCAACGTGAAGACCGGCGGTAAGGAGCTCAGCTATCGGACCGCCGAGGTGCTTCATGTCTCAGACGGGAAGATCACAGAGCGCTGGTCGATGTCGGACGACACCCAGGCGATCACAGAGTTCTTCGGCTAGCAGAAAACAGCCACGTCCCGGCTGTGAACCACATCCCGGTGAGATCAATCAGAGCTCCTGGATGCGGATCAGGTTTCCCGCGGGATCGCGGAAGGCGCAATCGCGAACTCCGTACGGCTGGTCGGTCGGCTCCTGGACCACCTCGGCCGCGTCACTTGTTTGCAGCTGCTCGAAGGTGCCGTCGAGGTCGGTGGTGGCCAGGTTGATGCTGGCGAAGGTCCCCTTGGCCATCATCTCGGAAAGGGTGCGCCGCTCGTCGTCGGTGAGACCGGGAGCGGCGGATGGCGGATACAGGACGATGGATGTGCCGGGCTGGTCGGCCGGGCCGACCGTGATCCAGTGCATCCCGCCGTGTTCGACGTCGTTGCGGACCTCGAAGCCGAGGGTATCCCGGGAGAACGCCAGTGCTGCGTCCGCGTCATCTTGCGGAAGCATGGTTTGGTAAATCCTCGGTTACGCGCCGTTCGGCGCCAGGTCGACGACCTGTCCGCGGCGGCGGGCCTCCTCGGCGGCCCATGCCACACGGTGTGACTCCAAGCTCTCTTCCGGTGGTGCCAGACCTGAGCCGTCGTTCCGAGCGACCGCATCGAGGAAGGCGACGACGAGACCCCGATCACCCCCACCGTGGGCTCCGACCAGCTCCAGCTGGTCGAATCCCTCAACGGCCTGACGTTCCTGCGTGCGGAAGTTGTGTATCTGAATCTCGTGGCCGTCTCCTTCGGCGTAGCCGTGGGTTCCGAAGATGCGGGTCTGGCGAAATCGCTTTGGTGTGAAGGCGGCCATCGTGAAGGAAGCGGTGATGCCCTTCTCGAACTCGAGTGCTACCACCTGATGGTCGACCACGTCGTTGTCGCATGAGTAGACGCACCTGCCGTAGGGACTCGTTCGGAGCGCGTTTAGCACACCTTCGCGTGTCCGGGCGTCTGTGACCGTCGACAGCGGCCAGTCCTCGGCGGAGGGGTCACCCAGGCAGGACAGGTATAGACGGGGAGCGGAGTAGGGACATGTCGGCTCCACCGGACGTCGAGGCAGTTGTCCGCCGCACCCTCGGGGGCCTGCTCGGGACGGAAGTGGTAGAGGCTGCCGAAGGAGGAGACCCGGCGGGCCCGATGTCCGACTATGTCGACGATCCAGTCGATGTCGTGAACCGACTTGGCCAGCAGCATGGGCGACGACGCGGACTCGTTTCGCCAGGGACCGCGTACATAGGAATGCGCCTGGTGCCACCAGCCGACCGGTTCGAGATGATCAACGCTGACGATCTCCCCGAGGACGCCTGAGTCGATCACCCGCCGGAGACGACCGGTGTAGGGGGCATAGCGGAGGACCAGACACACGGCCAAAAGGACGCCGCACTCCCGGGCAGTCTTCACTATACGGGCGGCATCGAACTCGTTGCCGGCCATGGGCTTCTCCAGGAGAACGTGATACCCGCTCTCCGCCAGTGCGATCGCGGGCTCGGCGTGATCGGTGTCATGGGTCGCCACGATCGCTGCGTCGCCGAGCTGCTCTCGAGCGACTAGCTGTTCCCACGATTCGAACCCTTGGCCGGGCCCGAGACCGGGGAAGTCCATGAGCGACTGGCGGCGACCCTCATCCGGCTCGGCGACTGCGCTGACCCGTCCCCGCCCACTCTCGATGGCATGGCGAGCGAGCGTCGATCCCCGGTGTCCCCCACCTATGACAGCGAGGGTGGTGATTCCTGGGGGGCCCAGCACAACTTCGATACTATCCATAGAGCGCATTGGTGCTCGTCCTCGATGCACGTGTGATGGTGCTCGGGGGGACGGCACCGCTGATTGGCGACCGTTGTTCGACGTCGTCCAAAGGCTGGTCGCGGAGCGGGTGTTACGGAGAACCAAACTCGCGTCTCTCCAGACTCGGGGAGGAGGCGGCGACTCTGGGGGCGATCCGGCTCAGCCTCGATGCCGCCGAGGCTCGCCTGTTCGACCTCGGATGAGGTCGGCGCGGGTATCGGAGCACCTGTCACCAGCGACGTCGGTATCGACGGCCATGCTTGCCGACCTCCGTTATTGGCCGGTTCACCTCGGGATGCCGACCGTCGAGTGCTGATTGGGCTTCTACCGAAGGGTGAGGAGGAAGCATGCGGTTCGCCACTCCTCGTTGGCTGAGAAGGGTTGGATCTCCCAGGCGTCGCCGAAGAGGTCCTCCAGCTCTCCGGGGGCGATGTGGCTCATCTTCGAGGTACCCCGGAAGCTGATCATGGGGAGTTGGTCGGTGTTGCCGTAGAAGCACCATTCGAGGAACCGTGTTCCGGGCCGGGCGATCTCGGTGATGAGGTCTGCCATGGCGCGACGGTCGTCGCCTCGCAGGTCGTCGAGGGTGCCGAAGTCGATGACGAGGTCGAAGGGGCCTTGCAGTTCCGGAATGGTGCCGGCGGTCAGATCAGCGACGATCAGATGGACGCCGACTCCGGCGGTCTCCGCTCGGCGTCGCGCCTTGTCTACCGCCACGGGTGAGAAGTCGACGCCGTGGGAGTCGAAGCCTTGCTCGGCCAGGTAGACGACGTTGGCGCCGGTGCCGCAGCCGAGGTCGATGGAGCGGGGGTGGCTCTCGGGATGGACCACGCCGGAGGAGATCAGGTCGACGAGATCGGTGCGAACCCCTACCCGGTCCCAGGGTGCGCCGATCCGGTAGATCCAGTCGTAGAGCCGGGCTTTCATGTCACGAGTCCCTCCCGGCCGGGCTGCCGTATCACCAGCAGGTAGAGGGCGGGACCCTGGGCAGCGGCGTATATGACGTGGGTGGTGTAGTGGCTCCAGGACTGTTCGGGTTGGAACGGGAGGAATGGGAGTGGGAGAACAGTGAGGACCGCACCCACCGCCAGGTTGAGGAGCCCTACCCAGACCAGGGTGACCCACCACAAGGCCCGTCCGGGACGGACCAGCCACCACACGGCGAGGAGGACAGTGGGAACGATTCCGGAGAGCATCTCCGGGGCGGTAAGGGGCATCCCCAGGAACTCCTGGCTGTTGTGGTATACGCCACCCAACGTCGACACTCCCAGAGCGACAACCATCGAGAGCCGGGTGGAGGCTGTCATCATCTTGACGTCATCTCCACCACCGACGTCAGGGCCCGGTTGTCTGCGCTGTGATGCGGTCCACCATGGTGTCGAGGTCGCGTTGGAAGGAGCGTTGGAAACCGGGGCGGATGAGGGGGAACAGCAGCTTCATCATCCCGTGTGGCTCGACGTCCCACCTGTGGGTGACCCGCGTTCCAACGTCGACCGATTCGTGGAGGGTGACCCAACGGCCCCCGAGCGCGCTCTCCAGGGTGTCGTCTTCCGCCCGGTGGGGCGGTTCGTAGAACACATAGTCGGACCGGTGGCTGGCCCGCATCGGCCCCATCCGGTTCACCATCACGTACTCGGGTGTGCCGTCGTCACGGAACCGGAAGTCACGGACCTCGCTGACAATGTCCGACAGTTCGCACCAGTTCTGCATGTCGTTGCCGAAGAAGGCCTCCCAGGTCTCCTCGAGCGGCAGCGGAACGATTGCGCTGCGTTCGACGGTTGGCATCATGCGCCTCTCTTTCCTCGTCTCATTCCCGGCGTCGACCACCAGGGCGAGTTGTGTGTCTGGTTCTGCTGTAAGCCCTCGAGACAGCTGGTGGTCATCGTGGTAGGGAAAGGAACACCACGGAAACAACAGCGCTACCAACGATCGTCAAGCCTAGAGCGACCCAGCTCGGCCATCCCCATCTCCCCCAGCCCACCGACCTGCGAAGCGCCACCAACGCAACGATCCCTGAGATGAGTGAGAGGGAACGAGCCAGGTCCTGATAGGGGAATGCCGCAGACGGGGGCGGAGCCACCATGAATGCCACCAGACCGTCGAACAGCACCGGCTCCACCAGCAATAGGAGTGCCAAGGCGCCCAGCGCGCGCTCGTTCCCTGAGAACCCCTCCAGCGCAACATAGACCCACCATCCGATGAGCAAAGCGTCGATGATCAAGGCCGCACCCTGTGCCAACGTCATCGTTTCCGAGGTGGGTCCCAGCAGTCCGATCTGGGCATCGATGAACGCATGCCAGATGCTGGCGGCGAACGCCAGCGCCACCCAAGCCTTGACGGAGATACCGAACACACTCCCGATAGGGGAAGTCGAGGTGGCGACGTCCCCGTCGTGGTTGAGGCCTCTGGTCATGCCGGAACCAGCGGTTCAGACTGCTCATGCGCCTGGGCTCGTCGCAGCGCCCGGACTCCGGTGACGATGACCACGGCGTGGAAGCCGATCCATCCCATATACATCGCAGCCGGGTAACCGTTTGCGATCCAGATCAAGTCGTCGAGGATGCCCCGTATCAGCTCCAGAGCGACGACAGTGAATGCGAGGATCCGGTTGCTCCAGGCGGCCCTGGACGCCACTACGAGAGCCCCACCAACGACCAGCATCTCGAGGGCGAACATGAGCCAGGTGTCCATGGCGAAGCCGTAGAGCGGGTTGGCGAGATCCGCCCCGGGCACCCGCTGGCGCACCGATGCTTCGCCTATGGCCGGTACGACGTATGAGACGACCAGGCCGATTCCGTTGAGGACGTAGAGGACGCCTACGACTTTCATCCACCGGCTGAGCGGCTTCACGTTTGCTCCTTCACTCACGGAGGCCACAGCCTGCCCGGCGGGAGGCGCCCTGGCCATCCCAGATGTCTGGGGGGTGCCAGAATGGCCCTCGTGCGGGTAGCAGAGACCCTCGATACAGCCGGACCCGATCTGGAATCGTTCTTGGACAAGTCCACTGCGGAGTTGTCGTCATTTCTGGGTCTTGACATCTGTGTCCTCTCCTCCGTTGATCCGGCGTCCGGGCTGCAGACCAGCTGTGAGGTTTTCGGCCTGCCCAAGGACCCCGCGCGGGAGCTGCGGATCTTCGAACTGGAGTGGTTCTCCGATGATCCTCTGCGGTACCACGAGCTTGCCCAGTCCCCCCAACCGGCCGCTGCGTTGCGGCTATCCACGGACCCGGCAAGGGTGCGACGCTACGTGGAGATCTTCGAACCGAACGGCGGCTACGACGAGCTACGTCTCGCATGCATCGCCAACGGCACGTGGTGGGCGACCCTGTCTGGCTACCGACGGGTCGGGTCGCGAGCCTTCACCGAGACAGAGGTGGACGAGGCCGCCCGACTGTCCGCCCCATTGGCCCGCGGATTCAGGCGGGCTTTCCTGCACGCTGCCGTCCAACAACCCGGAGACATGGAGCGTCCCCCGGGCGCGTTCACGATCGATCGGGAAGGCCGCTTCGTCACCACTACCGGTACAGCCGAAAGATGGCTCGACACGGTCGACCGGGACCGTCTGTCGACCCTCAACCGTGCCCTGGCGGTGGGCGCCGACCGAACCGGCACCACCACCATGACCGTGAACGGGCAGGCCGGCCCACTGACCTTCCACGCCACCCCCCTCAAAGGAGAGGAAGATGAGTACTCGGTGATCGTCGAGTATCCCAGGCCCATCCATCTCACCTCTCTCGTCGTTGCCGCCTACGACCTCACACCGCGGGAGCGGGACGTGACCGAGCTGGTGCTCGAAGGGCTGGTCACCAAGCAGATCTCCCGCCGCCTCGAGATATCCCAATACACGGTGCAGGACCACCTGAAGTCGGTTTTCGCCAAGACCGACACCGCTACCCGAGGCGAGCTGTGTGCGGCTCTATACACCCGCTTCTACATGAATCCGCAGCGCAATGGAGCGAGCCCCGGGCCATACGGGTACTTCCTCTCCGAGTAGTTTCGATGCACTGAACGGCCTGGGAGGATCACAGTGGCGTCTTATCGGTAGATCACCCACCCAATCGCGAGGATCCGTTGGACTATCTCCTCCAGAGGCTGCCCGTCGCAATAGCCCTTGCATCCGGTCATGACCCGGTCCTCTGAGTGCTCAACCGCGAAAGCCGAGGGTTCCGACATCTACGGCCGCGCCCCCTCCGTCGGCTACGACGACGGTGCCCGTTACGAATGAAGCCCCTGGTCCGGTGAGAAACTCGATGCAGGCGGCGATCTCTTCTGGTTCAGCGGCGCGGCCGAGTGGCAACGGCGCCACAAGTCGCGCCCATAGTTGTTCGGCGGTGATCCCCTGTTCGGCGGCGATGTGTTCTGTCTCGCGCTGGCTCATCTCGGTTCGTGTCCATCCCGGGCACACGGCATTGACCCGGATTCGGTCTGGTCCGAGGTCGACGGCGGCGGACCGAACGAGACCGAGGATGGCGGTCTTGGAGGTGACATAGGCGGCGTACTCGGGTCCCGAGGTCAGCCCGGCGACTGAGGAGACCACCACGATGCTCCCGCCGCCTCGCTCCCGCATCAGGGGCGCCACCGCCCGAATGCCGAGGAGAACACCGTCGACATTCGTCTGCTGTACGGCGCGCCACTCATCGAGTTGCACCGTCACGACCGAGCCGAAGGCCTCGATCCCGGCGTTGGCCACGAGGACGTCGACACCGCCGAATTGCTCCGTCGCCGTTGCGACAAGGCGATCCCAATCTTCTTCCTTGGCGACGTCCGCGACCACGGCCAGACCACCGAGGCGGTCCGCTACAGCCTCGAGTGGCTCCTGTCTCCGACCCGTCACGATTACCTTGGCGCCGCCCCTCGCCAGGGCGGTGGCCGTCGCCGCGCCGATACCCGAGCCGGCGCCGGTGACGATTGCAACACGCTCGACCGCCATCACGACACCAGTTCCGTACAGCGTCGTACCACCCGGGCACAGAAACGGGGAAGCTCGTCTGGGCTGTCGATGAACTGCGATGGCTTGATGCAGATCGACACGAAGCCCCGGCTCACCTGGATCGGAACCTGCTCCAGGGCCTCATCCAGATCGGCCGGCGAGCGATCGTCCCGGAACCGACCCCTCACCCCACCGACCCATTCCAGCTCATCAGGGTCACGACCAGCCTCGCGTAAGAGCCTGCGCAGATGAGCCAGCTCGCCATCGCCGGGCTGTCCCAGCGGGTGGAAACCGCTGCCATGCTCCACGAGTCGACGAATCACCGCCGGGTGCGCTGAGCTTCCCCCGATCCACAGTGGCGGCCCCTCGGGACGTGTGGGCTTCGGCTCGAGGTACACCTCTTCGAACCGGTAATGCTGCCCGTTGTATGAGGCCGGGGAGCCGGCCCAAACCCGCCTCCAGATCGCCAGATGCTCGTCGAGTCGTCGTCCCCGTTCCTCGAATGGCACACCGAGGGCCCGGTACTCGTCCTCATGCCAGCTGACGGTTGGCTGGACGACAAGACGGCCCCGGGTCAACAAGTCGAGCGTGGCCAGCTGCTTGGCGAGCAGGAGCGGATGACGCAACGGGGCGATGACCGCAGCGAGTGCGATCCTGATCCTCGTGGTAACGGCAGCGATCGCCGCCGCCAGGACCACGGAATCGGGCCAGGGCATCGCCGGATCCTGATTGCCCGGCATGGCATAGTCACGGGGGTTCCCCATTACCCCCGATGCTCCCGCGGTAGGCCCAAGGACGACGTGCTCCGACAGCATCACCGCGTCGATCCCGGTGTCGTCGGCGACGCGTGCCATGTCGAGCAGCCGGTCGGGATGCCCCGGATCGACGAGGGTCCAGTTCTCGCTGAGGACGAGAATGATGCGAGGGCGCTTCATCGCTGCGAGAACCCAACTGGTACGAGCGTCCTCATCCCCAGAAGCGCTCCGCGACCCGACCCACCGCTGCGAGCTTCTCCCATTGGGCGTTCTCTCCGATCTCGTTGCCGTCGATCACAGAGGCAAACCCGCACTGTGGTGAGATAGCCAATTGATCCGGGTCGAGATACTGGGCTGCCTCCTCGAGGCGCCCCAGCAGCTCGGCGTCGGTTCGAATCCGAGGCGTCTTGGAATCGACCACACCCAGCACCAGAGTCTTGCCCCCAGGGACGTGGCGGATCGGTGAGACATCGCCCATGCGATCGGGATCCTCCCACTCGACGAGGAACACGTCGTAGCCGAGCTCGTTGAAGACCCGCTCTGCCAGGGGCTCGAGCGACCCCTCACACAAGTACTTCGACCGGTAGTTGCCCCGGCAGATGTGGAGACCGGTGGTGACCCCTTCCGGTATCCCCGAGAGTACGGCCTGGTCGGCGGAGATCGCCTCCTCCATCACCTGGTCGAGGTCGAACCCGTCCGCCACCATCTGCTGACGCCACCGCTCATCGACCAGGAACGGATACATGGGAAAGTCGAACTGGATATACCGCGCCCCTTCCGCTACGGCGTCGGCCACCAGCTCTCGCTCGATGGCGACGGCATGGTCGGTGAGTTCCTGTCTCGTGGGGTAGGCATGGTCGTTCACTCCCGGCTTCCAGGTGTACGGGTTGGAGAAGATCGACCCAGCCGGGACGGTGACCTTGAACGGATGAGCGGTGCACTCTGCCATGAAGGCGGCCTCCCGGGAGACCGGGCTGTCAACCTTCTCCAACCTGTCTGTGACCTTGTGAACATGCCACACGACCGTCTCGCCCCGGTCGTTGCGGAACTCGACCGGGTTGTCATCGGTGGAGAATCCCCGCACCGCATCCCAGAAAGAGTTGAGGAACATGTAACGCCGGAACTCACCATCGGTGACCACGTCCAGCCCGAGCTCGATCTGGCGTTGCACCACCTCGGCGATCGCCTCGTCCTCCAGGCGGCGGAGCTCCTCGGAGCTCTTGGCGCGCTCATCGTCGAGAACGGCTCGGTGCCCTTCTCCATAGAAAGCATCTGCGGCAGCCTTCAGCTTTTCCGGCCTGAGCAGGCTGCCGACCATCTCGGCCCGGGCTGGACTACGAACCATTGGCAGTCAGGGGCGCGCTTCCAGCGGTGCGGGCACGTTTCCCCATTCTCCTTTCAATCCGTGCGTGCCGTTGTCGGATAGAAGTTGAGCGAGCGCACTGCCGCCAGCGACTCCGGCGACGACCCGGACGGGACTCACACCCGCTGGGTTGGTCCAGTTTCCAGGACGCAACATGGCCGCAAGGTTAGAGCCGTGGACCCTCCGATAGACTTCACCGGGTCCACGACCATAGGAGCCAGGTGACCGCAATCGATGTCCACCTGGGCGACGCTTACGCCGACATCGTCGATCACGACACCTATCTCGCCGACGTCCCCCATGCCACATTCGCCCGACTCCGCCGGGAAAGCCCCATCGCTTGGATCGAGGAGAAAGCCCCCAACGCCGGTTTCTGGGCAGTAACCAAATACGACGACGTTGGCCAGGTGAGCAGGGATCACGAGACCTTCACCACGACTCGGGGGATCAGGCTCGAGGAGATGGCACCCGACGAGCTGGAAGCCCGCCGCACGATGATGGAGTTCGATCCGCCCGAGCACACCAGGCTCCGTCGACTCGTCTCCAGAGGCTTCACGCCGCGGGTGATCGCCACCTACGAGAACGCCTTTCGATCGCTGGCGCGCCAGGTCCTGGACCGAGTCCTTCCGCTCGGCGAGTTCGACTTCGTGACCGAGATCGCACGCGAGCTCCCCATTCGACTCCTGTGTCGCCTTCTTGGGGTCCCTGAGGACGATGCGGATCGTCTCGTGAGGTGGGGCGACCAGATGATCAGCCACACCGACCCCGAGTACACGCAGTTCGTCGTTGACCAGGTCGATACCGAGGATTACCGGCTGCTCCCGTTTCGCAGCCCTGCCGCATTGGAGGTTTTCGAATTCGCGGAGGAGATGGCGAACGAGCGAAGGGTGAACCCCCAGGACGACATCATCACCACGCTGCTCACCGCCGAGCCGGACGGCGTGCCGCTGACCGATCTCGAGTTCAAGAACTTCTTCTCGTTGCTCATGGTCGCGGGGAACGAGACGACCCGTCACACCCTCAGCCACGGGCTCACCTTCTTGTTGGAGCACCGGGACCAGATGGAGGAGCTACGTGAGAACCCCGAGCTGATGCCCTCAGCCGCCGAGGAGATCCTCCGCTACTCATCGGTGACGATGCATTTCCGGCGAACCGCCACCAAAGACACCGAGCTGCGAAGGGTCTCGATCTCCGAGGGTGACAAGGTGGTCGTCTACTACGTCTCGGCCAACTTCGACGAGGACCACTACCCGGACCCGTACCGGTTCGACATCCACCGCAACCCGACCGACCATCTCGCCTTCGGGTCCGGCCGACATCTCTGCCTCGGTGCGTGGCTGGCCCGTCTCGAAGTCAGGGTGACGCTGGAGGAGCTGCTGCCGAGACTGGCCGACTTGAAGATCGTGGGTCCGGTGCAGCGGCTTCGCTCCAACTTCATCAGAGGCGTCAAGCATCTGCCGGTGAGAGTGCAGCTGGCTTGAGCCAGGTGTGGCCATGGCCAACTGAACCCGCTGCGCCGTGAGGACCTCCCCGAGCTGGGGGAGCTCTTCTCGAGGGCTGGAGTCCGGGAAACACCGGAACGACGGGTAGGGGGAGTCACATCGACCGGAGGACCCTGCGCACCTCCTCCAGCCCGGCAACCATCGCCGCCCGCTGATCCGGATGGAGATGAACGTAAGAACGGATCGGGGGGAGGGCGATCGCCACGTGGCTCGCCCCCATCAGGTCCACCCTGGCCCGGCATCCGGCCGGACCACCATGGATCTCGAACCTGGTGAAGTCGAGCGGCAGTAGAGCCTGGGTCAGCCGGCGGTCGGAGGCCAGCGCCGCTGCCGCCCGCCGGGCGGCATCGCCACCTGCAACCAGAGTCGCGGTGACCCCTGAGCGCCGGAGACCGCCGGTGTGTCTCAGTTCGATGGTCGACTCCTCGGGCCATGAAACAACGAGGTCCGCCTCGAACACCGCGATCTCGGTGCGCCCCAGAAACCTCTTTTCGATACGAGAAGAGACCTCCAGGTCCGGGCCGCCCTCGCTGGAAACGAAGCGGATCCGTCCCCCGTCACCCGTCTCGCGCCGGTGACCCGGCAGGTCGCCGGCGATCAAGGCAACCAGACGTGACGAAGGCGGACCGGGCCGGGACCCCGTTCGACGCACTACGCCTCGATGCCCTCCTCAGCCTTTAGCAACTCGGGATCAACCGGTTTCCAAGGGTTGGCCTTCTGCACCCCGTAGGTCCAGATGAGGGCGTACACCGCGCAGATGCCCAACATGATGAAGAACGGTGTGTAGATCTCGGCCCGAGTCGTTCCCGGTGGGGCGATGAACCAGGCAGCCACCAGCAGACCCACCGACGCCAAGATCTGAGGCAGGGGATACAACGGCGTCCTGTAGGGCCGCTCGATGTCGGAACGTCTCGAGCGCAGCACCATCACCGAGATATTCACCAGGATGTAACTGAAGATCCAAGCCATTACCGCCGCCAGGATCAGGTTGATGATCGAGGGCACATCGCCGTCGAGGACGATCGCACCGACGATGGCGATGGCTGCCACCAGGACGATGCCCACCCATGGCTCTTTGTACCTCGGATGCAGATATCCGAAGATCTTGGGCAGGCTCCCGTCCTTGGCCATCCCGTAAAAGATCCTGGAAACCCCGGCGATGACCGTGTTCAACGTCGCCGCCGAGGCCAGCAGCACCGCAATCCCCAGCCACGCCTGGCCGACGCCGCCCATGACCGCCTGGGCAAACGCCGGTATCGCCAGCGGGGTGTCGAGGATGAAGGTGCCGTCGCCCAGGTCGATGTTCGGCACCTGACGTGCCACGGCGGCTCCATACATGAACATGGCAAGTGCCACGGCCGTCACCCCGAGGTACATGGCCCTGGGAATGGTCCGGGCCGAGTCCTTGAGCTCGGAGGCCAGCGGCGTCACGTACTCGACACCCACGAACAGGAAGAGAGCGAGGCCGACCATGGCGAGGATGGCCTCGACATCTGTCCCGACAAAGGACTCCCCGAACACGCCGGTGATGTCAGACTTCTTCGAGGCCAACAGACCGGCGAGACCGAAGATGATCAGTGTCCCCCACATGACAGCGGTCATGGCTATCTCGGTGGATGCATAGGGTCTGATGCCTAGCATGTTGACGATGGCGAGGATCACAACCAGGACGACACCGACCCACCACGAGCCCGACTCCTGGAAGCCATCGAGGAACCCGAAGTTGAACGAGGCGAAGACCCCGGCTGTGGCCGTCTCCGCCACACCGGCGAAGACGTGGACCAGCAGATAGGCGGCGAGACTTGCCGTGATCGCAAAGAACCTGCCCATCCCCGCCGCCACGTAGTCGTAGACCGACCCGGCGGTGGGGAGGATGCCCGCCGCCTCCGAGAAGCTGGCCGACTGGGCGACCATCAAGACGTAGGCGATGAGGATCGCCCAGGCAAATATGTACCCGCCCGCCCCGAACCCGGTTTGGGCGGTGAGCAACACCGAGCCCGCGATGATCAACCCAACCGCGGTGGCCAGGGCCGTCGGAAAGCCGACCGCCGCCGCCTCGAGCCTTACACCGGACCCGTCATGACTGGCCATCGCGCCTCCTCGTCGCCAGATGGCTAGACCCTAGATGTCGGCAGGGGTGGATGCGGGCCAAACGGCGATCGGAGTGGTCGAGGCGGCCGAGCGACAGTCGAGCATCCGCTCCAGGGCGGGCCGGACACACCCCCGACCAGAAGGGCGGTCTCGTTGATCAACTCCCCGGGGTGGACGCCTGCCTCGACCAGCTTCCTGTCGCCACCCGCATCGCACCAGGCCGCGACCAGTGGGGCGGTCACCTAAAAAGGTGGAACTGGGTCCCCACCCATTTCCAGCTACGTGTCGCTGTCCGGGACGGATCTCGCCGAAGCAAGCTCAGACAGGTGGGCGAGGATCGGATGCGGATTCGCCTCCAGGTCGGCAAGCGCAAGCGATGCCGGATCGATCATGGTCAGGCTCAACCTTCTGACGCGAACCGGCGATTCCTCCGTAGGATTCAGTAGATGCGAGTCACCGTCGACGAGAGTCTCTGTGCGGCCACCGGGCAGTGTGAGATGATCTGCCCTGAGGTCTTCGAGGTCGACCTGGTGTCGGAGGTGAAGGTGGAGCATCCCGACCCGCCCCTCCACGACGAGGTCAGATTGGCCGCAGACTCCTGTCCCACCGGAGCGATCCTCGTCCACGAGGACTGACGCCTCGTCGCACCCGAGGGACCAACAGTCCTACCCGAAGGCAGCAACCCCGGCAGCAGTGACTGTCCATCCTGTGTGAGCTTCGATGGTGACGACGGTAACCACATCTCCTATCGGGCCCCTGACCCGAGGAAGCACCCGCCCGGCCCGGCGAAAGAGGTGTGCCGTTCTCTCCAGGTTCCTGAAGTGAGCGCCCCGGTGAAAGGACCGATGAGTACAAGACTGGAATCCGACCCGGGAAGGCCTGTTCCGTCACGGTTCCATTTCTTGATCGAGTACGCGGCTCAGGCGCGTCCAGCGTTCACAGAAGGGAGGGAGGAAGTCCTAACCCACGGACCGGCGGTACTGACGAACCGCCAGGGGGCCGAAGACGGCGATGATGACTGCAATCCAGGCGAAGGACTGCCATATCAGCGTGGTCTGTTCGAGACCGAGAGCACCGAGCGCCTGCTCGGGGATCATCAGGGAACGCACCGCGTTGGCGATGACCGACACGGGCTGGTTCTCGGCGAAGACCTGAAGCCACTGTGGCATCGTTTGGGTCGGCACGAACACCGACGACGCGAAAACCAGAGGGAAGATGGGGAGGAATCCAGCCGACTGGGCCGCCTCAGGGGTCTTGGCCACGAGTCCGATCGTGGCCATCACCCACGAGAACGCATAGCCGAAGAGGAGAGCCAGGGCCACGCCAAGGAGCATCTTTGGAATCCCTTGCTCGAACCGCCATCCCATGAGGAACCCGACAACCAGCATCAGGGTGTTCACGAACGTGTTGCGGACGAGGTCGGCGATGGTGCGTCCGGCGAGGACCGCCGACCGGGCCATTGGCAGCGACCGGAACCGGTCGATGACTCCCGCTCCCAGATCCTCGGTCAGCCCTAGAGCGGTGGCGGTGGCCCCGAACACCGCGGTCTGGACGAGGATGCCGGGTATCAGCCAATTGATGTAGTCAGCGCTCCCCGAGACTGCACCTGTCGGACCTCCAATCGAGATCGCACCACCGAACACGTAGTTGAACAAGAGAAGGAACATCACCGGCTGGATGGTCGAGAACAACAGGAGTTGGGGTAGACGCACCACCCGCAACGTGTTGCGTTTGGTGATGACTGCTGTATGAGCCAACGCCGCGGCCAACGCGACCCGCTGTCGATGACTCGTGACGGTGGTCATACCCGTTGGTCTCGGCGTCCGGGGGCTTCCCCGGCACCGGTGTCGCCTCTTTCCTCCGCGCGGTGCCCGGTGAGAGTCAGAAAGACATCGTCGAGGGTGGGACGACGTAGACCGATGTCCTGGAGCTCGATTCCCGCGTCATCGAGTGCCCTTACTGCCGCGGTCAGTGTCCGGGCTCCGTCGACGGCCGGGATGACAAGTGCGTGACTCTCGATAATCAACTCGCCGCCCGCGACGGCTGTGAGGGCTCCCGCCGCGGTGGCCCGGTCGTCCCCGGTGACATGGACCTCGACGACGTTGCCACCGAGCCGGTCTTTCAGCTCGTCGGATGTGCCCTCGTCGATGAGACGCCCCCGATCGATGACACCGATGCGGTCGGCAAGTCGGTCGGCCTCGTCGAGGTACTGGGTGGTGAGGAGAAGAGTGGTTCCGGCATCGACGAGCTCCTCGATCAGATCCCACAGGTCGAGCCGGCTGCCAGGATCGATACCCGTGGTGGGCTCGTCGAGAAACAGGACCTCGGGACGGCCCACCATGGACGCGGCGAGGTCGAGACGTCGTCTCATGCCTCCGGAATAGGTGCGCACCGCTCGATCGGCGGATTCGATGAGATGGATACGCTCGAGGACCTCCCCGGCCCGGCGCGCAGCGTCCGTCTTGGACAGGTTGTAGAGGCGGCCGACCATCTCCACGTTCTCCCTCCCGGTGAGGAAGTCGTCCACCGCGGCGAATTGGCCGGCGAGCCCGATCTTGTGACGCACCCCCACCGGGTCGGCGACCACGTCGACACCGACGACCCTGGCCGTCCCCGAGTCTGCTTTGAGGAGCGTCGTCAGCACCCTGATCAGAGTGGTCTTGCCCGCCCCGTTTGGGCCCAGCAACCCGTAGACGATTCCTTCTTCGAAGGTGACACTGACTCCGTCGAGGGCGACCACATCACCGAACGTCTTGACGATGTTGTGGGCCTCGACCGCATTCATGAACCGGCCATGCTAAACCCGTTCTGTGCGGATCTAAGGCGCGTGACGCGCCACCAACCCGTTCAGACGGTGTTCAGGGTGTGCGATCCGCCGCCAGACGGAACAGGTGGCTGTGGCCTGCCTGTCAGGCCTCCACCTCGTGCCGCGGGTTGGACCCACGAAGTAGGGCTCGAGCGCCTCGCTGAGGTCGGCGAGCGGCTCATCGAAGCTCTTCCCCCCGGTTCAGCCAGCCGGAAGATGGCATCCTCTGTCAGCCATCACCTGCAGGCGGCTTCTAAGCGAGGATGAAGCTGAGCGGGCATCGCTAGGAAAGGTCGATGCACCCAGAGAAGCCCGTTGCCCGTCCACGTAGGTGGAGAATGGGTGAATCGATCCGTCCGGATCTGGCTTACCTGATCACCGTCGCCACCGTCGCCAGAGAGTCACCGCGGCTACTCGCGTCCCTCCTGGGTGGCGACGTCCGCCACGTTGCCGGTGGGGTCGGCCAGGGTCCACCACGCCGTGCGTTGCTGTCGTCGAGGAGCCGTCCGCCGGCGGCGATCGCCGCCGCCACTCTCGCCTCCGCCTGGTCGTGGGAGACGAAGACGTCGACGTGGATACGGTTGCGGTGCTCCCGGGGCTTTCGCAACTGCTGGAACAGAATGGTGCTCCCCTCCGCTGCGGATCGATGAGGTCCTCCTCCCCGATCTGGTCATAGCCGAGGACCTCCTTCCAGAACGACATGATCTCGGAAGGGAGGTGGGCGCCGACCGTCACCTGCACCATCAGCACCGCCGAAGGATCGGCGACGAGACCCCTGCTCCGGACCAGGTCTGAGATGTCCCTGGCCACCTCCAGGTGCTCTTCAGTGAGCCCACAGAACTCGTCGGAGACCGTGACGAGACGCAGGGTTACCCCCTGGGGCCGGATATCGGCGTCGGGAAGGGGGCGGGTCTTCCCGGCGAACTCGGCGATCGCCTGCACGAGGCCGGCCCCTTCGGCGTACGAACCGGTGCGGAAGTAAGCGGAGGCCCCGTCACCGACCACCTCCCAGTCTCCGGTCCCCGCTGCCTGGTGGAACCGGGATGGGCCGACTGGATCGGTCATCGCTCGGGGTCGATGGTGTCGAGGATGATCATCGCCAGTTGTTCCGGTCGGGTGAATTGGGGCCAGTGGCCGGTGGGGAGGTCGACATAGGTGACGTCCTCGATCTCTTTGAACTCGCGCACCGGCTCCATGTCGTCGGCGATCCACGTCTTTAGCGTCTCGGCGTCGAACTCGGGACAGACCATGGTGACAGGCACCTGGTAGCGCCGTGGGTCGGTGAGCCGCTGAGGGTCGCTGACGATGCGGGCAGGCGAGGGGATGGCCCGCTCCATGAAATCGGCGAGGGCGGCCTCGTCGAGGTCCCTCAGGTCGGCCTCGTCGAACTCGGACCAGTCGAAGAGGGGAATCTCGCCGTTCTCGGACGGGAACTCGGAGGTTGATCCGTCGCCATCGGGAAAGCCGCCGATGTAGACGGCGCGGGCCACCCGGTCGGGTCGGGCGTCGACGGCGGCGTGGGCCAGTCCGGCACCCATGGAGTGGCCGACCAAGACGACCTGCCCTGCGGACGAGTCGATGGCGGAGACGATGGCGTCGACACAGTCGCTCCTCGTCACCTGCGAGCGGTCGGAGTCCTTCGACTCCATCCCGGGCAAGGTGAGGGGACGGACCCGGTGGCCCGCCTCCTCGAGATGGGGCACCACCGCGTCCCAGGAGGCGGCGTCGAGCCAGAGACCCGGAACGAGGATAATGTCCATGTGTCTCCCTTCTACGACAGCTACGATCGACTTTTCTTGATCATTACATTGTGGAAGATACCGGAACGATCGAAAAATGTCGAACGATAATCGAATTCCCGACTACGACCTCGAAGACGTCAAGGTGGTTTCTTCTCCGAAAGAGCTGCGGGCCATGGGGCACAGGGTGCGGAGTCGGGTCCTCGACCTGGTTCTCGACCGTGCCGCGACAGTCCACGAGCTGGCGGAGACGATCGGCCGACCTCCCAGCACCGTCGCCTACCACGTCGGAGTCCTGGTCGACGCCGGCATGCTCCAGGTGGTGAGGACCAGGAAGGTGCGCGCCGTCGAGGAGCGCTTCTACGGCCGCACCGCCCGCATCTTCTACGTCGGGGAGATCACACCCGAACAGGCCGCCGAGCTGCCCAATCTCCTCGCTATCGCCGCCCACAAGTCCCAGGCCGCCCACGAGGCCGACCATCTCCGGGCCATCCTGAGGAGAGCCCGGATCCCCGCCGAACACGCCGCCGAGTTCTGGGAGAGGGTCTTCGACCTCACCCACGAGTTCGGAGAGATCCCCCGCTCCGGCGACACCGTCTACGCCTTCGTCGCCGGCCTCTTCCCCACCGACTACCAGACCCTGCCCGACCCCAAGCCGGGCGGGGACTGAGCATCACGTGGGCCCCTTCGGTCGGGACTCTGTTCCATTGCTTCAGAAGGTGGTGGCCGATGGGCGCCATCCTGCCCTAGTCCGTCTCGTCGAAGCCGGCGTGTTCGTCACGGACGCCGGACCCAACGAGGACTTTGAGTACGGGCTCGACTTGCTCCTCGACGCGATCGAGGCATTGCTCGAGCCGCAATAGGCACGATCTATCGTCCTCAATGTCAACCCTCATCTGACACGCAAGGCCACCGATCGTACTCTCAGGTGGGCCTGGGTTCCCTGTCATAGGGGGCGGGATTTGCCCCAGGTCCTGTTGATCCGACCTTACGATGGGAAACAATCCTCCCTGGATATGCACGGACAACGGGTGATGTTTCGCCTAGGGTCGGAGTGCATATGAGCGAGTCCGGGGGGTCGCTGACCAGCGAGAATGGGAGAGATGCCTGCTCAAACACCATTTCTCGTTCGCGTCATTTCGCGTTCTTGACCGTCCCATCGCACCCTCTCGCGCGATGGACGCGCGATGGAGCGGTACCCCAGCGTCATGATCCGTCGGCCCGATAGACGCGCACCTCCACTCTTTCCAGGGTGACGAGACCGTCGCCGATCATGATGTCGAGTGCGGGGAGGACACCTTTGATCTTCTCGTCGGTGTCCACGCATTCGATGACGATGGGGAGGTCTTCGGACAGGCGCAGGATATGGGCGATGTGGAGTCGACTGGACTTGCCGAACCCTTCGATGCCACGGAGGACCGTGGCACCGGCGAGTCCCTGTCGGCGGAGGGTCTCGACAATGGCCTGATAGAGCGGACGGCCGTCGTGGGTGTCGGACTCGCCGATGAAGATTCGGAGGAGTCTGGCGTCGGTGTGTTGGTCCATATATTGGGCCCTTCGTCAGTGGGTGAGGTGGTAGCCGGCGCCGGCAAGCGCGGCACCGGCTATGAGCGTCGAGATGAGATTGATGAAAGGTCTACTTCTCAACGGTGGGATACCGAGACGCACGGTTTCGATCATCCAGGTGGAGAAGGTGGTGAACCCGCCGAGAAACCCCGCAGCTATGGCCGTGGAGCTGGATTGGAGGCTGTCGATCCCGGCAACGATGCCAATGAGGAAAGCGCCGGAGAGATTGACGGCCAACGTGCCGACTGGGAGCCCTGTATCGATGCGCTGCTGCACGGCGCCTGAGATCATGTAACGACACAAGGCCCCAACTGCGCCCGCCAGGGCAGCGACAACGATCATCCGATTCCCGACCCGACACGTTGACCCACGAGTGCAAGGATGAGGCCACCCACCATTGAGGCCGTCACGTATCCAGCAGCGGTGAAGGCGTTCCCGTGGTCGAGGAGGAGGAAGACCTCGATACTGAAGGTCGAGAACGTGGTGAAGGACCCGAAAACGCCTATACCCCAAAATGTGAGTGACCAGGGAGCGGTGACCGTCTGTTCTCTGCGCGCCAGATAAAAGCCGAGCAGCAGCGAGCCGGTCAGGTTCACCACCAGGGTCGCTACCGGGAAACGTCCTGGCGCAACGGGGAGGTAGTGGCTGATTCCAGTACGTGCCGCGGATCCGATGAGCCCACCTCCTAGAACGGGAGCCCAGGGACGCCAGTACCTGGCTAGGAGAGGTGATCGGCGCTTTGGCGATTGGGGTGGTGGCATGGCTCTGAGGATTCAGGAGCCATCAGCCATCAAGGCGGTTCTCGGCGAGCCCCATCGCCGTTGACATTCGACTCTAGCCGAGGAATCGGTAGCCCATTCCGGGTTCGGTGATGAAGTAGATCGGCCGGCTGGGGTTGGGTTCGAGCTTGTGGCGGATCTGGGCCATCTCAAACGAGTCTGTCAAAGCAGAGATGAATGCATGCGTCAACGATCCCACTGGAGAGACCGCTGGATCAGCGGTTGGGGACTTCTCCGATGTTACTGAACTCGAGGTCGATCGTCCACGAGCCGTCGACGGACTCAATGGTGTAGCCCAGCCAATTGCAGACCACAGAGACTGGTCTCGCCGTCCACTCCGGATTGCAGCAGGATGGTTCGTCTAGCTCCTTGCCGACGATCAAACGTGGTCGCGTTCGATGCGATCGTCCCAGCTCATGGAACGGATTCGGGCGTCTCCCTCGTATGCGTCGAGTTGGGCCTGGATCCGGAACTCCTCGGCGTCCGAGCTCAGGACCGTGTGGGCAACGGTGCGAACCTCCCAACTCCCACGCTTGAATCGACGCATCCACCACGTCTCCCCCCGCAGGGACTCGTGGTCGTCGGCCCGGAAGCTGTACGTCTCCGTCGCCCGGGTCTCGATCTCCAGGTCGACGGCATCGATCCGGTACACCCCCACGTCGTTGACCACCTCCAGCCGCGACTCATCCCGGACGAGGTCCCGCACGACGGTCCAGGACTGCTCGGGCATCCGCACGACGGTCTTCTCCAGTGGTGGTCCTGCCTCGGGCGGCCCAAAGGGCGAATCCCGCTCGTCTTCGGCGCGGACGGTCCTGAGTGGGAGAGTCATGCGGCTCGACTCCGGATAGAGGGTGAGTTTGACGGGCTCGGGAGCAGGCCAGGCCAGCGGCCAGTACACGGTGGAAACGGACAGGCGAAGGCGGTGCCCGGTGGGAACCTTCTGGGCGATGTCATTCATCCGGACGCGGATCCCGTATCGCTCTCCCGGTTGCAGGCGTTCGGGATGCTCGTCGCTGTTGCGGTGGGTGAGGTTGAGAAGTCCGTACGTCACCCGGGTGGCCCGGTCGTCGGGCAGTACGTCCGACAGCCGGACGGCCACCATCGCCACCGGACGGTCGACCTCCACCTCCAGCTCCACGACGGGAGCACCGAGCATCTCTATATCGTCTTCGAGCGGCTCCGTCTCGAACACGAGCGCCCCTCCGTCATCCTCACGCTGGTCGTGGGGCAGGTCGGGCGGCGCTCCGTAGGAACACCACTTGCCGGCGAAGAGACCGCAGCTCAAGGGGGAACGAATGCTCAGCGGTTGGTCGTCATGGGGGGTGTCGTCCATCACCAGCCGGCCTCGAGCCAGCCCGAACTCCGCTTCTTCGATGTCGACGGCAGGCCAGACCTCCTCCACGACCCATCGTCCCGGGCGTATCTCGTAGTCGGTGGTGGGGGGCACACTGTCCTGCATCCATACCGTGAGCATGGGTTCGTCTGTGACACCAGTCTCAAGATCCTTGAGCCACTGGTCCCACCACCGCACTTCTTCCTGCAGAAAGCCAACGGCGGGACCGGGCCGGCCGAGATGGGGATATAGATGACGCCACGGGCCTATCAGACCTCGACGAGGAACACTCAGGTTCTCCATGAGTCGGAACACCGAGTTGGAGTAGCCGTCGGCCCAGCCGCTGACCACCATGACGGGACACCGGATGGCCTCGTAGTCCTCGCACACGGATCCGTGCCGCCAGTAGGGATCCCGGCGCTGATGACGAAGCCACTCGGCCAACCACAACCCGCTTCCCTCCAGGCGCTCCAGCCACATTTTCCGCCATTCGTCACCCACGACTCGGGGATCGGGCGGGATGCTGTTGTGCGATAGCATCGTCGAAGCCCACGAGAGATTGTCGCCGAGCAGACACCCTCCCATGTGGTGGACATCGTCGGAATAGCGGTCGTCGGTGGAAGAGAGGGTGATGACCGCACCGAGCTGGGGCGGTCGGAGGGCGGCGATCTGCAGGCCGTTGAACCCGCCCCAGGAGATCCCGATCATCCCCACCCGACCCGAGCACCATGACTGCTCGGAGATCCAGCGGATCACCTCCACGCCGTCGTCCAGCTCTTGTTGGAGATACTCATCTCGCAACACCCCCTCCGACTCTCCGCTTCCACGCAGGTCCACGCGAACGCAGGCGTAGCCATGCCCGGCGACGTAGGTGTAGTGGGGTACGTCGCGTGTCGCCGTGAGGTCGTTCTTTCGGTAGGGGATGTACTCGAGCACGCCCGGAACGGGGGACTCCTCGGCGTCCTCGGGCAACCAGATCCTGGCTGCCAGCCGGGTACCATCGGAGAGGGGAATCCAGGTGTGGAAGATCTCCCGGACCGGACGCGGGAACTCCGTCACCACCTCGGTGACCTGGCCGTCCCCACCACGGCGCTCGCGGCTCAATGGGGGATCGGCGCTAACTCGAAGGGCAGCATCTCCTGGCACGCGAGGTACTTGTCGAGGAGA
This sequence comes from uncultured Acidimicrobiaceae bacterium, assembly GCA_964617995.1. Classification (GTDB taxonomy): domain Bacteria; phylum Actinomycetota; class Acidimicrobiia; order Spongiisociales; family ZC4RG35; genus CAZTXD01. The sequence continues at coordinate 5,492 of CAZTXD010000002.1, read as the reverse complement.
TTCTTGGTGTCGTCTCCGCCGAGATAGATCAGACAGATGGCGTAACTGTAACTGTCCTGTTCCAACAGGTCGGACAGCCTCATTCCCTCCGCCACCTGTGGTTTCACCACCGCAGATGGGAAACGCTCGGACACCGCGGCAACTTCCTCGGCGGTAGGGACGCGAGTGACGTTGGCGTCACCGTCGAAGGTGCGCCAGAAGAACTTGGCGGCGCACGAGTACACACCTCGCCGGTGAGCGAAATCCGGTTCCTCTCCGCACGCTACCTGCACGGTCACCTGCTGGTTCGTCTGGCCGTCTACCTTCTCGAAGATGTCGCTGTGAGACTGCGAGACCCGGGTGTTGATCTCGAGCAGCCATACGTGGTTGCGCTGCCTGTCCCAGAAGAACTCGACGTTGAAAGCCGAGTTGTCGAAGCCGATATGGCGAATCACCGTCCGGGTGATCTCGACCATCTTCTCCCGAACCACATCGGGGAGGGTGGAAGGGTATTCGTAGCGGAAGAAGCTGCTGCCGTTCTGGTAGCGAACGGAGTCGATGATCCCGAACGGGCGGACGGTTCCCTCGAAGGAGTATCCCTCCAGGGTGCACTGGCGACCACCGATGATGCTTTCCGCCAGACAGAAGTGCCCCTCCACATCGCGGACCTCGCTCGGGAGGTTGGCCTTTTCGAGCACGAAGTTGAATGGCTCGGAGATGAGATGTATCTCTTCGCGTATCCGGGCGATCGCCTGGTCGAAGTCGCTCCTGCTCCCGATGCGGAAGCCGAGCATCGAACCCGACGACTTGATCGGCTTGACCCAGAAAGGCAACTCGATGTCGAGGGCGTCGAAGGCCCCCTCGTCGAACGGGTCGAACGCCTGGAACCGGGGGATGTGATCGGGGATGACCTCCCGCTGGACGAGGCGGCTCCAGTACTTGTGCTCGCATCTGAGCAGGCTCTCCAGCGTGGGGGAGCGCACACCGAACTGTTCGCACAGCAAAGGCAACATCATGCTGACGGGAAAGTCCATGTAGCCCGCTATCGCATCGACAGATCCCCCCGATCCTTGCCACCCCCGGATCTGCCGCTCGGCTCTCCCCAGCATGTCCTCGATCGGGAAGTCGTACGTCTCCAGCACCTCAGACGGGTCGAGCACACCATGGAAGACGTAGCGGTCAGGATCCCGGATGGACCTCAGTTTCTCGCGGTTGAAGTCGTCCAGGCCGACGACGAAGACGTTCTTGGTGGGCATGGGCAGAGTCTCCTCCCCTGGTCCGAGTCTATTAGGGCTGTCGCCGGACGGTTCCGACTGCCGAAACCGACTTTCTCGTTGCGGGAATCGAGGCACCGACTTGCTGAACCTTCGGCCCACGGGGGGTGTCGTGAAGGGACCGGCGACACGATCGGCGTACTGCTCGAGGATCATTGTGCGCCCGGTAGCGCAGCCCACCGTGATCGCCTCGTCGGAGAGGACCTGGCGGCTGCGCACTATCGTGAGCCGACAGGCGATATGCGCGCCTCCGGGGGACGGAGAGCCGGATGCCGCGCCCAACGCGTTGAGAGTGAGGTGTCGATCCCCATGCCCGGTGCCCGAACCGTCGTCGCCTTCGAGAGCGCCCGGCAGAGCTATGGCGATCATCCCGTAGACCTGTACAACTCGGGCGTGAACCAACTGCTCAGCCTGTCCGCCGCCCGCGGCTACTCATTGCGCCACTTCTGCATGGCCGACCTCTACGAGGACGAGGGTACGGCGGCGGTGCGCAGCACCGTGCTGGAGCTGGATCCCGGCTGGTCGGGTGATCCCCTGCAGGCGTGGCAGCACCTCCGTCCCGTGGGGATCGAGAACCTGCCCCTCGACGCCATCGACATGTACTTTGTGCGGGGCGACGACATCCGCCGGGCCGACACTCCCAACCTCGACATCCTCCGCAAGGCCGAGGACACGGCCATCGTGCTCGAATCCGTCGACGCCACACTGGCGACGACCGACAAGTATCAGGTGGTCGAGCGTTGTCCCGATACCCCACAGCCGATCACCTACGCCGCTTCCGATCTCGATGAGGCGCTGGAGGCGGTCGACCGGGTTCCTCACCCTGAGGGGTGGATAGTCGTCAAGGATCGATTCGGCTACGGCTGCGGTGCTCAGGTCCACCGCCTCCACGTCGACACCCCGGGACTCGAGCACATCCTGTACGAGTATCTCCGCGCCTACGACGACCTGCTGGTGCAGGAGTTCCGGACGGAGGTGGCAGACGGCGATCTGGTGGTGACGTTCTTCGAGGACCGGCTACTCGGGGCCATGCGCCGGGTGCCGGCGGAGGGAGAGTGGAAGAGCAATGCCAGCTTCGGGGCGGCTCACATCGCTCACGAGCTCACTCTCTCCCAGGCCGAGGCCGCCTGGACGGTGCGAGGAGCGTTTCCCGAGTGCCGTTTCGCGTCGGTCGATTTGCTGTCCTCGGGCCGGGTGCTGGAGATCAACGCCTTTCCGGGTGCGGACGGATTACTGGATACCCGGGGGGTGGTGTTGGCCGAGCACGTGCTCGATCACCTGGAAGGGGAGCTCGACCGGGTGCTGCCGGGGGCCGACACCGTCCCCGACGTCGGTCGCGTACACAGCCTGAACCGGAGAGTCGACCGCCTCTACGCGCGCGGGGGGCTGGGTGCATCGCAAATCGATGTGCTGGACGTATTCGCCGACGACACGCACCGGGTCAGTCCCCGGGAGCTCATCGAGGTGCGTCCCCCGCCGGGAACCGACGACCTCCTCGCACACCCGGTGATCGTTTCGATCCCCCACGCCGGGGTGCTCATACCGGTGGAGTTCGCCGACCGCTTTCCCCGCGACGACGACACCCTGGTGGAGATCGACCTGTTCAGCCATCTGCTCTACGAACAGCTACCCGCCACGCAGGTGGTCAGCAAGCTCACACCGTATTTCCTGGACATGAACCGGGGACGGGCGGGAGCGGACGAACCCCACGTCCCCCGCCATCTCCACAACCCGCCGCACGAGTACTACACGGTCGACGACGAGCTCATCCTGCAACGACCCTACGAGGAGGGCGAGCTCACCCGGATCCTCCGCTTCTACGACCTCTATCACGACCTGATCGACGTACTCATCGACTCGTGCCGGCGTCGACACGGATGGGCGCTTCTGGTCGACGGCCACTCCATGACGTCGGTGGGACTCGGCAGGGTCCACGACGAGGGAGAGGAACGCGACAACGTCGTGGTCGGCACGTTGGGCGGCACGTCGGCCGATGAGGCCCTCATCGACGCTCTGGTCCTTTCCCTGAGGGATGGTTTCGGTCCTCATGAGCTGGGGATCAGCGTGGCCGAGAATGTGCCCTACTCAGGCGGGTTCATCATCCGCAAACACCACGACCCGGCGGCTGGTATCCACGCCATCCAGATGGAGGTGACCATGGACACCTATATGTACGAGGCCGACGCGGCACCCAACCCGCGTTACGCCCTCAAACAGCAACGCCTCGACATCGTCCGCTCGGTCCTCCGGGGTGCGATCGAGACGACCCACCGGGCCGGCCGCCCGGTAGGCCAGAAGGGAACGGTGGGGTGACCCACGCTTCTGGCTTCTGCTGGGAAGCTGGCTCGAGCCGAGCTGAACAACTGGACGACTCGGTTCCCTCTTCGACCGTCGGGCCGACCGACGGGCCAGCAGGACACGAGGAGGTCACACCTCGCCGTCGCTTCGAGGTCGCCGCTGGCGTCCCGTATTTTCTCGACCAGGTCGGGAGATTGATCCGAGAAGCCGGTTACGAGGAGAGCTTCCGACGGCGAGTTGTTCCGACGCGGGAAGTCCACCCGATTTGCGGAAGTAGCGGGGCACGTCGGGGTCTCGGCGGGCAAGGCTTCCGCCCTGATTGCGTCGCCCTCCGCCGATAAGCTGGGGCGGCTACCAAGAACGGAGGACCGTATCTCTGCAGAGCAGTTCGTCGGTCTCGGTGAGGAGCTACCCCCGATCGAGTTACCGGACCTGGACGGCAATCCGCATTCGCTGTCGGATCATCGTGGCAAGAAGCTTCTCGTGTTCATGTGGGCGTCGTGGTGACCCTGTAGAGAGCAGCTACCGGTCTGGCAGCATTTCATCTCCGATCAGACACTTGGCGAGCTCAGCTTCTCGCGACGGCTCCAGGTCCAGGAACGGCTCACCATGCAGGTTGCCGACTGGCTCGACGACCAGCTCGACCCCAAGGGCGTCGGGGTCGTCCTCGACGCCGAACACCTGTGCATGACCCTCCGCGGGGTTGAAGCCTCCGGATCGAAGACGGTCACCTCCGCCGTCCACGGCCTCCTCCGCGACGATGAACGGTCCCGCGCCGAGTTCTTCGCCCTGGTCGGATAGAAGAATCTGAGAGGGAAAGGAGTCAGGCACCATGGACTGGAGCGGCTGGGCCACCTACGGGGTGGTAGCCACAGTGCTGCTGACCGCCGTCCTGGTGGGAGCCCAACTCGCCGGTCTCACCCGCCTCGACATCCCCCTCATGCTGGGCACCCTCTTCACTGGAGACCCGGACCGGGCCCGGTTCATCGGGCTGTTCCTCCACCTCGGATTCGGTCAGTTCTTCGCCCTCTTCTACGCCGCCGCCTTCGCCGAGCTGGGACAAGCCAACTGGTGGCTCGGTGCTCTGTTCGGGGTCGCCCACGCCGCAGTAGCCGGCACGTTGCTGGTGCCCCTCCTCCCCACCATCCACCCACGGATGGCCACGGAGCGGGCCGGGCCGGACTCGACGGCGACCCTGGAACCTCCGGGTCTGCTCGCCCTCAACTACGGGTGGAGCACCCCTCTGGTCACGGTGGCGGCCCACGGCGTCTATGGGGCGGTGCTCGGGCTGCTGCTGCAGACGATATGACCTCCCCGCGACGTGTCCCGATCGGCGACTACGGGCTGATCGGGGACACCCGGACCGCCGCCCTGGTCGCCCCCGACGGCAGCATCGACTGGATGTGCCTTCCCCGATTCGACTCCCCACCCGTTTTCGGCCGGCTCGTCGGCGGGGAGGAGGCAGGACACTTCCGTATCGGTCCCGACGAACCCGCCACCCCGGCGGGGCACCGCTACCAGGGAGACACGGCGACCCTGGTGACCACGTGGATGGTCGATGGCGGTCGGCTGGTCCTGGCCGACTCGATGGTGGCCGAGGTCACCGGCCGCATGCTTCCTATCACCATGCTGGTACGACGCGTCTCCGCCCGGGGACGGCCGATCCGGGTCAGAGTCGAGTTCGCTCCCCGCTTCCGATACGACCGGAAACCGGGCCGACGGATCCGACGCCACCACGGTGCCCTGGTCGTGGAGCGGGCCGGTCTCGCCATGGCCATCACCAGTGACGCAGAGACGCAGCTTCGGCCCGGCGAGCCGGCCTTCATCGAGGTGAGGCCCGACCAGCCGCTCACCGTCGTCCTGTCGGCGAGCCATCAGAGCCCGGTCTTCCTCGTCCCGCCGACCGTGGCTGTGGCGGAAGCGGAACGGGACGAATCGAGA
>CAZTXD010000001.1:73507-86148 GCA_964617995.1 uncultured Acidimicrobiaceae bacterium | reverse complement strand
CAGGGTCAGGGTCAGGGTCAGGGTCAGGGTCAGGGCCAGGGCCAGGGCCAGGGCCAGGGACCGGGTGGCGGCGGAGGAGGAAACGGAGCCGGAGGGCAGCAAGGCTCCGGTCCCGGCCAGGGAAGCGGCGGTTCGGGTATGGGCCCGGGAGGGACCGGAGACGACGACCCCGATCAGAGCCCCGACACCAGGTCCTCCATCTTCGATCCCATCGGCGATGCCCTGGGCGACCGGGAACGGATCGACCTTCCTTCCTCCGACGCGCAAGGTGAGGTCCGGGGTCGCACCGACGGCCGCGGAGGGGTGGAGAACCTGCCGCTCACCCCTTATTCGTCGCGTTTCTCCGAGTACCAGGACGCCGCCCTCGAGTCCCTCGACAGCCTCGTCGTGCCCTCATCGGTCCGGGATGTGGTGCGCGACTATTTCACTCAACTCGCCCCCTGACAAGGAGATCCATGACGTCCCCCCAGATATCCCCCCAGATGACCCCCGAAGAATTCGCTGATGCCATCGCCGGTGTACGTCGGCAGGTCTCCACCGTGATTGTCGGTCAGGGGGAGCTGGTCGACACCGTGCTGGTGGGCGCGCTGTGCGAGGGGCACGTCCTCCTGGAGGGAGTGCCCGGGCTGGGCAAGACGAAGCTGCTCGCCACTCTGGGCGTCGTGCTCTCGGTGGAGTTCGGTCGTATCCAGTTCACTCCCGACCTGATGCCGGCCGACATCCTCGGCACCAAGGTGCTTCAGGGTGACGATTTCGTCTTCCACGCCGGTCCGATCTTCGCCAACCTGGTACTGGCCGACGAGATCAACCGGGCCACTCCGAAGACTCAGTCAGCCTTGCTGGAGGCGATGCAGGAACGGGCGGTGACGCTGGGGGGTGAGACCAACCACCTTCCGCGGCCCTTCCTCGTGATGGCGACTCAGAACCCGATCGAGCAGGAGGGAACCTATCCCCTCCCCGAGGCCCAGCTCGATCGGTTCCTGTTCAAGGCGGTGGTCAGGTTCCCGCCTGCCGACGACCTGGTGGAGATCCTGCGCCGGACCACCGCCGGAGCCGAAGCCGAAGCGCAAGCGGCGCTCGACGGACCCACCCTGCAGCGGATGTCTGCCCTCGTCCGGGCTCTGCCCGCAGGCCAGCATCTGCTCAGATATGCAGCCACCCTGGTGGAAGCGACCCATCCCGCCAGCCCGATTTCTCCCGAGACGGTGAGAACCTACGTGCGTCATGGAGCGAGTCCGAGAGGTGCCCAGGCGATGGTCCTGGGAGGGAAGGCCCGCGCCCTCATGGAAGGACGCCCCAACCTGGCGGCCGAGGACATCTGGTCGCTGGCTCCGATGGCCCTTCGACACCGTCTCGTGCTGGGTTACGACGCCCTCGCCGACGGTGTGTCGGCCGATGACATCGTTGCCGCGGTCCTGGAGGCGCATCCCGGCCCTGTCGAATCGTCGTCTCCATCCGCGAGCTCCGAGAGCTCCGCGGTTGCCGCTACCTGATGCTCCTCGAGCCGCGCCTGCGGGCTCGGCTGGAACGCCTCTCCCTGGGTGTGCACGGCCGGGTCACCGCCCAATGGGCGGGACGGCACACGTCTACCCGGTTGGGTGAGAGCCTCGACTTCGCCGACTACCGGCCGTATCAGCCCGGAGACGACTACCGACGAATCGATCACAACCTGCGCGCTCGACTGGGCGTGGTGATGATCCGCCAGTTCGAGGCCGAACAGGAGCTCCCGGTGGATGTGGTGGTGGACCTGTCGGCGTCGACGGGCCTGCACGGAAAGGACGACTCCGTTCGGCGTTTGGCCGCAATGGTGACCTATATGGGGCTGGCGGCAGGGGAGCGTGTCCGGCTGTGGGCGGTGCCCGGCGACGGCGACCGCAGCGAGATCCAGGGACCCACCGGCCGGCACCTCGCGGCGTGGCCGATGCTGGAGACATGGCTCGAGACCCGTCCCGTCGGCGGGCCCGGCAGCCTGGAGCCTTTGGGCCGGCTACTGGCCGGGTCGGGTGGTGCGATCGTGCTCATCTCCGACCTGCTGATGGAGGGCTGGTCGGAGGTGGTCGACAGTTTCGCAGCCGCAGCCGGGGGGCTGGTGCTCCATGTACTTGCACCCGAGGAGCTCGATCCACAGCTCGCCGGGGATCTAGAGCTCATCGACGTCGAGTTCGGCACCCGGGTCCCGGTATCGACGGGGGAGGAGGTGCTCAGACGGTATCGGGAAGCGGTGGAGGCGTTCGCTCTGGACGCGGCCCGTCGGTCCCGTCGGGCCGGACTCGACTATCTCCTGGTGGAGGCGGGAGAGGGCGCCGCCGAGAGGGCGCTGGATGGCCTCGCCCGGCGCGAGGTCGTGCGATGAGATTCCTCGTCCCCGCTGCTCTGGGCCTGGCCGCCCTCGCCGGCCCCCTGATCGTTCTTTACATGCTGCGCTCCAAGCGGCGTCCCCAACGAGTCGCTTCGACGCTGCTGTGGCGAGAGGTGGGCGAGCCGGTCTCGTCGGCCGTTCCCTGGAAGCCGCTCCGGCTCACTCCTCTCCTTCTCGCCCAGCTACTCATCCTCGGGTTATTCGTTCTGTCCCTGGCGCGTCCGTTCGCCTCCGAGGCCACGGTCTTGGGGCCACACACCGTCTTCGTCATCGATACGTCGGGATCCATGGCGATGGCCGGACGGTTCGACAGAGCCCGGGAGGCGGCCCTCGACCTGGCGAGCGACGTCTCCGAGGCGAACCTGGGCTCGGTGGTGGAGGCCGGTCCCAGCCCCAACGTCCGGGTGGCGTTCTCAGGCGACGTGGACGCGGTTCGCGAGGCGATCATGGCTCTGGAGCCCGGAGGAGGTGTGGAGGACCTCTCCACGGCCATACGGCTGGCACGTGGTCTGGCCGCTCCCGATCGGGAGACCTCGGTGGTCGTGTTCTCCGACGGCGGAGCGGTGCCTTTGCCGGAGGAACCGGTGGTAGGAGCCACACACCTGGTGTTCGACGACCGCGCACCCAATCTGGCATTGTCCGGATTCGATGCCGATCCCTCCGCAGAGGGAGCAACAAGGGCTTTCGTCCGTGTCGAGAATCACGGCCCCGATGAGCGGCTGGTGACGGTCGCCTTCGAGGTAGACGGTCTTCCGGGCGGAAGCATCGACATCACCGTCCCCGGCCTCGATGCCGCCAGCAGGGTGGTACCCCTGGATGCCGGGCCGGGCAGCGTGGTGACGGCCAGGCTCCAGGACAACGACGATGCCCTGGCAATGGACGACCGGGCCGACCTCGTCGTCGGCGGCGGAGTGGGGCACTCGGTATCGGTGGTCGGCGAAGGGTCACCTTTCCTCACCGCGCTGATATCGTCGGCACCCGGAGTGTCGGAGGCCCCGGAACCGGCCGAAGCCGACATCCTCATCGTCGACGGCGGCCCGCTACCACCGATCGACCGGCCCACCTGGCTCATTCGTCCCGAAAGCGCGCCCGAAGGCATCGAACTGACCGGGTTGGAACGCAACCTGGCGGTGACGTTCTCCAGGCCGGCGGATCCCGTCCTCGACGGCGTAGACCTGTCCGACCTCGCTGTTGCCGAGGCACAGGTGGTGGAGACCCTCACGTGGCTCCCCCTCGTCTCCTCCGGTCCCGTCCCTCTGGTGCTCATCGGAGACGTGGATGGTCATCGCGTCGTGTACACGACCTTCGACCTCGTCCACTCCAACCTGCCGGTGCAGGTGGCCTTCCCCATCCTCGGTTCCAACCTGTTCGAGTGGCTCGGCGGGGGCGAGGCGGGGTCGGTGTCGACGGAGACCGCCGGGACACCCATCGGGTTGGTCACCCCCGCCGGGTCGAGGGCGAGGGTCACCCTACCGTCCGGAGAGACGAGGGAGGTGGCGGCCGACGCTGGAGTCTTCGCCGGCACGAATCGACCGGGCGTCTACAGGGTCGAATACATCGACGAGGAAGGTGCGGTCTCGGAAGGCTCGGTGGCGGTGCGCCGTTTCGCCAGCACGGAATCGTCGGGCCCGAGCCGTGAGCTGGCGGTGACGGTCGGCCCGGGAGGCGAGGGGGAGGAGGGTTTCCTCATTCGGGAGTGGGCACCATGGGTGGTCGCCGCCGTTCTGGTGCTGATGGGGGTTGAGTGGTGGATCGGGCATCAGCGTCCCGGGATCCGCCGGAGAACGAGTGGGCAGGTGGCGGCGTGAGGTTCGATCGCCCCTGGGTGCTTCTGGCGATACCGGCGGCGTGGCTGGTGATCTGGGCCGTGGCCCGTTGGGGGCGGCGTACGGTGCCGCCACGGCAACACCGGTGGGCGGTCGTTGCCCGTCTCGTGGCGGTGACACTGCTGGTCACGGCGGCCGCCGGTCCTTTCCTGGAGCGAACGGTGTCGACGCGATCGGTGCTCTTCATGCTCGACCGGTCCGAGTCGATCGGCGGCGAGACTCGCGGCGCCCAGGAGGACTTCGTCAGTCGTGCCCTGGCAACGGCGCAGCCTCCGGCCCGGGCGGGTATCGCTGTCTTCGGGAACGGGGTGAGGCTCGACCGGGCCGTGGGTCCCGTTCGGCCCTTCGACGGGATCCGCTCGGAGGTGGATTCCAGCGCCACCGATCTGGCGGGCGCTCTGGTGGCCGCCGGCTCGCTGCTCCCCACAGAAGGGTCGAGAAGAGTGGTCGTCCTCACGGACGCGGTTCCCACCTCCACGGGGATCGAAGCGGCCGCGGAGGGACTGGCCGAAGAAGGGGTGGCAGTCGACTTCGTGATCTTCGACACGGCACGAAGCGCCGATGTGCTGGTCGAGACCGTGCGTGTGCCGGGTTCGACACGTCTGGGCGACGAGGCGCCCGTGACAGCGGTTCTCCGCTCCAACCAGGCGGGAGACGCCACGGTGAGGTTCTCGACGTCCGACGGGCGGGAGTTCGTGGAGCAGGTCGAGGTGGGAGCGGGCCGGACCGAGGTCACCGTCGAGGTGCCCAGCGTGGCTCCCGGCTTCGAGATCGTCGAGGTCACAGTCGACGCCGACTTCGACACCCGTCCCCAAAACGATGTCTCCTCGGGCGTGTACCGGGTAGAAGGGCCTGCCCGGGTCGCCGTCGTGGAGGGTGTGCCCGGCGAGGGCGACGAGCTGTCGCGGGCTCTGGAAGCAGGCGGCATCACCGTGGACGTCCGCGGCACGGTTCCCTCCGATCAAGACTTGTTGGCCTACGACGCAGTGGTGTTGGTGAATCTGGAACGCCCCTCGGACACGGAGGCGGCGGCATTGGCGGCTTACGTGGAGGACCTGGGGAGGGGCTTGGTGGTGGTCGGAGGTGACCGGGCGTACGGGATGGGCGACTACCACGAGAGCCCGATAGAGGCGGTGCTTCCGGTGTCGTCGAATCCCGACGACCTGATCCGCCGCCAACCGGTGGCCGAAGTGCTCGTGATCGACTCCTCAGGGTCGATGGGCGCCTGCCACTGCCGACAGGGTGAGTTCAGCGAGGGCGGTGTCCTCAAGACGGACATCGCCAAGGCGGGGGCTGCCGCAGCCATCGACGCTCTCGCCCCGGAGGATTCCGTCGGAGTGCTGGCGGTGGCAGGGGGGACCGACTGGGTGCTTCCTCTCCAGCAGCGACCCGACGCCGAGACGGTCGAAACTGCTCTGGCGCCCATCACGGCCAGCGGGGACACGGAACTCGCCCGGGGGCTCCGAGCCGCGTTGGACGAGCTCGTGGGGGTGGATGGTGCTCTCCGCCACATCGTCCTGTTCACCGACGGCTGGGACCCGAACGAGGCGAACCTGGTGCCCCTGGCCCGACAGATCGCAGACGCCGGGATAACCCTGTCGGTGCTCGGCACGGGGGAGGGGAGTGGAGCCACGCTCCGCCGGATGGCGGACGTGGGCGGGGGACGGTTCTACCCGGGGACCGATCTGGCGTCGGTGCCGGAGATCTTCGTCGAGGAGACGCTGACCGCGGCCCGGGGCCTGGTAAATGAGGGATCCTTCCTCCCTGCTCTTGGTGCACCGTCTCCGGTGACCACGGGCCTGGAGGCGGCACCGCCCCTCCTGGGTTACGTGGCCACCAAGGCGAAGCCCACCGCTTCCACCGCGCTGCAGATCGGCCCCGGTGACCCTCTCCTCGCCAGCTGGCAGCGCGGACTGGGTCGGGCCACCGCTTGGACCTCGGATGCCACGGCACGCTGGTCGGCGGGATGGGTGAGCTGGGAGGGTTATGTCGACTTCTGGGGACGCCTGGTGAGGCAGGTGCTGCCGGCGGGAAGGGATGTACCACCCGAGGTCGTCATCGACGGGGGGAACCTGGGGATCCGCTTCGACGCCGGCGACCCGGTGCTCGACGGCGCTGCCGTTGCCCGGGTGCGGATACCGGGTGGCGAGACCAGGGTCGTTCCCCTGGAACAGACCGGCGAGTCGACGTTCACCGGATCGACGACGGTGGCGGAACCGGGCGCATACTGGGTCGCCGTCTCCCTGGAGCGATCCGACGGCACCGCCCTCGTCTCCAGTGCCGGGGCAGTGTCCGGATACGCCGAGGAGTTCGCGTTCCGTGAGCCGGACCGCGCCCTGCTCGCCTCGGCCGCCCGGCAGACGGGAGGCCGTATCGATATCGAGGCGGCCGATGCCTTCGACGAAGCCCCCACCCGGGGTGATGCTCTGCAGTCCATCGCGTCGTGGCTCATCGGAGCGGCACTGGCGCTGTTCTTCGTCGATGTCGCCCTCCGTCGACTCGTGTTCGCCCCCGAGGACGTGGGGGAGTGGCGCGAAGGGGTGCAGACGCCCCGCCGGCGGGAGCACAGGAGGATCGAGAAGGTCCTCGGGAAGGCGGAGGAGGAGAAGGCGCCACCGCCGGTCGTATCGGGCTCGGAGACCCTCGAACGCCTAATGCGTCGCAAGCGCCGCTGACAGCGCGGCGCCGGTCGGTTTACCATGCCGGTCCGTGGACGTCGAAACGGCAACCGAATCTCGTTCCGGCAACGCTCCACGGTTCGGGTTCATAGCCACCTCCGCCGTAGCCTCGGCAGTCGGAGTGGTGGTGGCCGCCCTGGTCGACCATCTAGGGGTGGCGGCGGCGGGTGCTCTCGCCGGTCGCGACCCGATCCTCTACCACAACGAGATCCTGTACGCGGCGGGCGGATCCGACCTCGCTCTCGGAGGGGGGATGGTCCTCAGCCTGCTGGTCGGCGCGTTCTTCCTCACCCTCTACCCCGGCTCCACGCGATACGACGCCGCCCGGCTCACCACCCTGTGGATGATCCTCCATTGTTTCCGTCAGGGCTTCACGCAGCTAGCCGCCATGCCCTTCTCCCCGGATTCGCGGGTGGCACGCTCGTTCGCCACTCTCGACGTGCCCGCCGGTCTCGATCTGGTGGTTGCGACCGCAGGGGCCGTCGGATTGCTCGCGATCGCACTGGCCTCTGCACCGGCCTTCCTGGCCTACGCCCAGCATCGCAAGGACATCTCCAAACCGCAGAGTCGCTTCCTCTTCGCGGTCAAGCTGGCTCTCATTCCCGGTGTGGTCGGGCCACTGCTGTCTGTCCCGGTCTTCCTCCCCGACAACGGGACCGGCTTCATCCAGACGTTGCCTCTGCTCGGCCTCTTCACCGTGGCCACGGTGCTGGCCGCGTTGGGCACCCGTACAGTTCGCATCGAGGATCAGCGAGCGGCCCAGATGTGGTCCTGGCTGCCGCTCGGCTGGTTCCTGTTCCTCGCCGTCGTGTTCCAGCTCGTGCTCAGCCGGGGGCTCCTCATTCCTCCCTCCCTCGCCGATCCATTCGTGGTTCCGCTGTAACGTCAGCCTGGCATGACCGATTGGCACGCACATGTCATAACCGTCTCCGATGGCGTCCATCACGGGACCCGCGCCGACGACTCCGGTGACGCTCTCCACGACCTCCTGGCCGATGCCGGAGCCGTCTCCGTGACCCGTTCGGTGGTGCCAGACGAGGCAGACCTGATTGCGTCGGAGGTGCGGTCGGCGGCGAACGGGGCGCAGCTCGTCGTCACTACCGGAGGCACCGGATTCGGGCCGCGCGATGTCACCCCCGAAGCCACCGCCGGGGTGGTGGAGAGGCCGGCACCGGGCCTAGTCCACCTGATGCTGGCCAGGGGTGTCGAGTCGACGCCGCTGGCGGCATTGTCCCGTGGCACCGCCGGTACCCTCGGCCGGAGCCTGGTGGTCAACCTTCCCGGTTCGCCGCGAGGAGCGACCGAGAACCTCACAGCGATCCTGGCGGTCATACCCCACGCCCTCGAGCTGCTGGCGGGGAATACGGAGCACAGCGGATGAACGAGCTCGACAAGGTCCTGCAGGCTGCCGAGGAGTGGTCCGCCAGGGGACTCGACTTCGCGCTCGCCACGGTCGTAGGTGTGCGGGGTTCGACATACCGCGGCCTGGCCGCTCGCCAGCTCGTAGCCGACGACGGCCCCGGAGTCGGAACCGTATCGGGAGGCTGCCTCGACGAAGACCTGCGCCGGGTAGCCGGTGAGGTGATCGAGACCGGTCGTCCCCGTCTCATAGAGTTCGACCTGACGGCCGACGATGAGGCCGTGTGGGGATGGGGAATAGGCTGCAACGGTGCCACCGAGCTGGTGGTGGAGCCGGCCGAGTCGGTGATGCGGCTCGTGGCTGAGCTGCGATCCTTCCAGAGGCCCGTTGCCGTCGTCCACCACCTGGGCGACCGGGTCGGAGAGAGGACCGTGGTGTCTCGCGGTGACGGGGGTCGGTACGGGGAGGTGGGCAGCAGGGCTATTGAGGACGGCCGCCACCGGGTCACCGATGTCGACGGTGAGCGCGTGATGGTGGAAGTGCTGGGCGCTCCCCGGCGGTTGATAGTGTGTGGTGCCGGTCATGACGCCGCCCCGGTGGTTCGGTTGGGTGCAGAGCTCGGATACGAGCCGATAGTGGTCGATGACCGTCGTCCGTTCCTCTCGGCGGAGCGCTTCCCCCAGGCGACCCAGTTCGTCCATGTCACCCCCCGGGACCTGGGCGATGCCGTGGATCTCGACCCCGGTGCCTCGGTGGTGATCATGTCCCACAACTATCTCCGGGACCTCGATTACCTTCGGGCGGTGCTGGGCCATGGCCTTCCGTACATCGGTGTCCTGGGGCCCGGGGAGCGGCTGGCCCGGCTGCTCGACGACCTCGCCGAGCAGGGTGTCCGGCCCGACGAGCACGATCTGGAGGCTCTGCATGGGCCTGCCGGGCTCGATATCGGCTCTGAAGGACCTTTGGAGATCGCCTGGGCCGTGCTCACCGAGATCATGGCAGTGCGGCGTCATGCCGGAGCCGGCTTCCTGCGGAACCGTAAGGGACCTCCGGCGCTGCGCGATTACGATCGGGACGGCCGGGCGGATCCAGCCGCCAGGTGAGCGGTCAGTACGCCGACACGACGCGGGAGACACACCCATGAAGATCCAACACGATTTCACCGTCGAGCGTCCGATGGAGGATGTCTGGGAATTCTTCCAGGACGTGGCGGCCGTAGCCGACTGTCTCCCGGGCGCCGAACTGAGAGAGGACAAGGGGGACAACGTCTACACGGGTGTCGTCTCGGTGAAGCTCGGCCCCATGACTGCCGTGTTCGAGGGTGAGGCCACAATCACCCCCGACCTCGATGCCCGCTCCGCCTCCATCTCCGGTAAGGGCGTCGACAAGCGAGGCGGCAGCAGAGGACAGGTCGGGGTGACCTACGTTCTCACCGGCGGAGAACCGGGCGGCACCCGGGTCGACATCGACGCCGACGTCATGCTATCGGGCCCGGCGGCGCAGTTCGGGCGGACGGGACTCGTCAACGAGATCTCGAAGCGACTGATCGGGGAGTTCGTCGAGTGTCTGGAGGGAAAGCTGGCGGCGACCACGAAAGAGGAAGCTGCCGAGGTGCGCGCGGACTCCGACGTCAACGGTCTCGCCCTCTTCTTCTCCTCCCTGTGGTCGTGGCTCAAGAGGCTCTTGAGCCGGGAGGGGTGAGGTTCCCGCTCACGCGAGTTCCAGCGCCTCCGGTCTTCCGCCGCTTATGACCCACGCTCTCAGCTCCGTCCGGGGCGAGACACCCACCACGATGTGAAACCAATCCGGTTCGTGCGGCTGAACGAGGTCCGTGGTGGAGAGAACGGCCGGACCCCTCGGATGGGAATGGAACACACCTCCGAGGCTCCATCCGGATCGCTCGGCATGAAGGAGGGCCCCGAAATGCTCCCGGGGCTCGATGGTGAACGACTTCGTCGATCGGTCGGCGTTGGTGAGGGGGTAGACCATCCGGATCCTCGAACGGTGGTCCACCGCCACCAGGCCGCAGGCCTCCTCGGGCATGCAGTTGTAGGTGTGGCGAATCATGGCTTCCCGGGCCGGTCCAGGAAGGTGGAGCCGGCCGTCAGCTACGGGCGACACTTCCCGCCGGGGCGCAGGTGAGGTCGTAGTCGACCAGCCGCGGGGGATGGTCGGGATCGGAGCAGGCCGCACATCCAGGGTCGCGTCGCACCGTCACGGTCTGGAAGTCCTCCTCCAGGGCGTCGTAGACGAGGAGGCGTCCAGCGAGGCTGTCACCGACGCCCAGCAGGATCTTGATCGCCTCCATGGCCTCGATGGACCCGATGATCCCGGGAAGCACGCCCAGGACTCCCGCCTCGGCGCAGGACGGTGCCAGCTCGGGGGGAGGCGGAAGCGGGAACAGGCATCGATAGCAGGGGCCCGTGTAGGGGTGGAAGACCGCTGCCTGACCCTCGAATCGGAAGATCGATCCGTGCACCACCGGGATACGCAGGTGCAGACTGGCGTCGTTGAGGAGGTAGCGGGTGGGGAAGTTGTCTCCACCGTCGACGATGACGTCGTATCCGGAGAGGAGAGCAAGGGCGTTGTCGGCGGTGAGGCGCTCGGCATGGGTCACGATCTTCACGTCCGGGTTGAGGGCGGTGAGAGTCTCGCGAGCCGACTCCACCTTGGGCATACCGACCCGGTCGAGATTGTGGAGGATCTGGCGTTGCAGGTTGGAGGCGTCGACCTGGTCGAAGTCGACGAGGCCGACGGTCCCCACACCGGCCGCCGCCAGGTAAAGAGCAGCGGGTGATCCGAGCCCGCCGGCGCCGATGATCAGCACCGACGACTCGAGCAGCTTCTCCTGACCCTCGGTTCCCACCTCCGGCAGCAGAAGATGGCGGTGATAGCGGGTGCGTTGATCGGGAGAGAGGCCGGTGGGCGCGATCCAGGCCCTTCCCTCGTCCTTCCAGCGGTTGAACCCACCCGCCATGGAGTGGACCCGGTCGTACCCCATGGCAGCCAGCGACGCGGCGGCGAGGACACTACGGGCTCCACCGGAGCAGAAGAGGACGATCTCCCGGGAACGCTCCGGGATCTGGGTCTCTATGTGGCTCTCGAGGACTCCCCGGGCGATGAAGCGGGAGCCGGGGATCGTCCCGGACTGGTACTCGTCCGGTTCACGAATGTCGATCACCTCGAGATGGTCGAGACGGCTCTCGACCAGGGACGGGTCGATTTCGGAGACGGACCGTCGTACACCCGCTACCAGTTCGCCGTAAGACGTCATGCTCCCCCAACGATACAGGCGTTCACCGTGCAAAGGTCCGGGCCGACGCATCGACAACCGAGAGCCGAGAACGGCCCGGCGGGACCGCCGCTCCTCGCCTCGTGGGGCACCGACTGCTCCTCAGGGCGCCTTCACCAGGGTGACGGTGGCGGTGTCGCAGAGGCCCACGACGTCACAGATGCGGTAGACGAAGCTGTCGGTGCCGGTGAAGCCCTTGTTCATCCGATAAGAGACCACCCCTCTGGAGATACCGGTTATCTCGCCGTGAGCAGGGGCGGTGACGATCGACAGGCTGGAGAGGTCGAAGGCGGTACCGTCGGGGTGGGTGTCGTTGGCGAGGACGTCGACGGAGCGTAACTGGCCTCCGGGGTGGTAGTGGCCGATGTCGTCGACGGCGTTGGGAGGTTTGGGGGCAGGAGTGACCGTCACGGTCACGGTGGCGCTGGCGCAGGCGCCCGCCGGGTCACAGGCGCGGTAGCTGAACGAGTCCGTGCCGGAGAACCCGTTGGCGGGTTGATAGCGAACCGTGGTGCCGTTGGTGGAGGCTGAGCCGTTCGAGGGGGATCCGACCGATGCGACGCGGAGGACGTCACCGTCGACATCGGTGTCGTTGGCGAGGACGTCGATCGTGACCGCAGTGCCCTCGACCGTGGTTGCGGTGTCGTTGCGGAGCGAGGGAGGATCGTTCACCGGTTCGACCCGGACGGCCACCGTCGACTCGTCGCACCTTCCGGCACCGTCGCACACGCGGTAGCCGAAGGTGTCCGTGCCGTGGAAGTCGGGGGCAGGTGTGTAGCGGACCCGGTTGTCGACGATACGCGCCGAGCCGGAGGCGGGGTTGGAGGTGATGGCGGCCACGGTCAGGCCCGACGGTGTGTCGTTGGCGGCGACGTCGATCGTGACCGCAGTGTCTTCGGGCGTCGAGGCCACGTCGGGGTTGGCGACGGGCGCCGGCCGGGTGGTGGGTGGCGTGGTGGTGGTAGTGGTGGTCGTCGTCCTGGGCCTCGTCGTCGATGTGATGGAGGGACCTTCGGTGGTGGAGGTGGCGCCGGTCGTGGTGGTGGATTCATCGGCGGCGTCGGCGGGGTCGAAGTCGGTGGCGATCGGGAGTGTGGGGCCGGGTTCCCCGGCATCGGAGGCGGCG
>CAZTXD010000001.1:0-73407 GCA_964617995.1 uncultured Acidimicrobiaceae bacterium | reverse complement strand
GAAGTCGGTGGCGATCGGGAGTGTGGGGCCGGGTTCCCCGGCATCGGAGGCGGCGGCGGAGGTGTCGACGGCGCCGCCGTCGGCGGACGCCGTCATCGTCGACGGGGGGATAGCGCTGAGGGCCGGGAAAGGAACGATTCCGCCGACCACCGCAGCGGCGGTGACGGTGGCAGCCGTAGAGACGGTTATCAGGTCCCGCCCCAGACGGTCGAGGTAGAACGGGATCTGGCCCAGCCAGGTGACCGGTCCGAGCGCCCATCGGAGGCGGCCGAGGGAGATGTTCATCAAGGCGCGAACGACGGTGGGATCGAACTGGATGCCTGCCATCCGTGCCACTTCCTGGCGGGCCTCCTGGGGGCTCATCGAGCTCTGGTAGGGACGCCCGGTGGTCATGACGTCGTAGGCGTCTGCGACCGACACGATTCGGGCCGCGAGGGAGATCTCCTCACCCTTCAGCCCCCGGGGATAGCCGGAGCCGTCCCACCATTCGTGATGGTGCTCTATCGCTCCCGCCCACGGGCCCAGCCACGGAACCAGAGAGGCGGCCACTCGCATGCCCAGCAGGGGATGGCGTCGGACCATCGCCAGCTCCTCCGGTGCCAGAGGTCCGTCCTTGTTGAGTATCTCGGCGGGTATCTCCAGCTTGCCGATGTCGTGGAGCAGAGCGGCCCAGCGGAGCCTGTCACGTCCCTCCTCGGGTATGCCCAGCTCCTCGGCGAGCATGTCGGTATAGGCCCTGGTTCGCTCCCCGTGACCCCGCGTGTGGCGGTCGTGAGTGTTGAGGGCGCTGGCCAGGGCAAGGATCAGCTCGGCGGATGTCGTCAGGTCGGTGACCTCTCCCTCCTGGGCCTGCTCGACCCTCCGCCGCAGCTCACTCGAGTTGGAGCTGCGGAGAGCCACCCGATAACGGGGGGGTGCCCGATCCGGGAAGAGCATCGTCACCCGTAGCATGACGGTGAGCGGGAGCAGGCGGCGGGCGAGACGATCGACCGCCCATGCCACGAGCGACGAGCACGTGATCAGCACCGCCCACCAGGTGACGATCCCGGGGGCGGACTGCGGCTCGAACAGCCGTCTCGACAGCAGCAGCGAGGCGAAGACGGCAGCAGCGAAGGGCGCCAGGAAGATCCCGGCGCGAAGCGTCCACGCCGCGACGCGGCGAGAACGCCACCGCTCGCCCACCGGGGCGTTGGAGTTCAGGGTCTCGGTGGCCACAAGGTGTCTATATCGGCAGGTGCGAGGGCCTGGTTGACGTTTATGCCGAAGCCGACCCCCGTCGGTTCCCCGGTCCGATCAGGATCGGGCGATCCTTCGCTCAGTAGTGCGCCGGGTTCGCCCTCTCGATGTCTATGTCGTAGCGGCGGGCGGCGTCGTCAACCGCGGACGGATCGATCATTCCCCGACGGACGAGCGCACCCAGGGTGGCATAGACGACGTGACCGGTGTCGGTCTCGAAGTACCGGCGGAGGGCGGTGCGGCTGTCTGAGCGGCCGAAGCCGTCCGTGCCGAGAATCGTGAACTCGCCCGGCACCCATCGCCCCACCTGGTCGGGAACGGCCGTCATGAAATCCGTAACGGCCACCAGCGGCCCTTCGGCGGCGGACAAGACCCGGGTGACGAAGGGCGTGCGGGGAGGTGCTTGGGGATGGAGCCGGTTCCATCTCTCGACTTCCAGGGCCTCCTCCCGCAGGCGCTTGTAGGAGGTGACGGACCACAGCTCGACACCGACGCCGTAGTGATCCGCCAGCTCCTCCCGCGCGGCCCGGGCAGCGAGGTTGGCGGTTCCCGAGAAGAGGATCGCCGCCGGTGTCTCAGCCCCCTCCGGTGCCGCCTGCCAGCGGTAGATCCCGTCGATGATGCCCTGTTCCACTCCGTCGGGGCGAGCAGGCTGGGTGTAGTTCTCGTTGTAGAGGGTGAGGTAGTAGTAGATGTCCTCGGGATCGTTGCCGTACATGCGCCGGATACCGTCCTCGATGATCGTCCCCACCTCGTAGGCGAAGGCAGGGTCGTAGGCCTGGCATACCGGTACGGTCGAGGCGAGGAGCAGGCTGTGGCCGTCCTGATGCTGGAGACCTTCACCCTGGAGGGTCGTTCGGCCGGCGGTGGCACCGAGGAGGAAACCCCGGGCTCGGGCGTCCGCCGCCGACCACAAGAGGTCTCCCACCCGCTGGAACCCGAACATGGAGTAGAAGATGTAGAAAGGCACCATCGGCACGCCGCGGGTGGCATAGGAGGTGGCGGCGGCTATCCACCCGGCCGTCGAGCCGGCCTCGGTGATGCCCTCTTCGAGGATCTGGCCGTCGGTGGACTCGTGGTACGACAGCAACATCGCATGGTCCACCGGCTCGTACAGCTGGCCCTGAGAGGCATATATGCCCAGCTCGCGGAAGAGGGAGTCCATGCCGAAGGTCCGGGCTTCGTCGGGAACGATGGGAACGACCCTAGGGCCGAACGCCTCATGTCGAGCCAGGTTGCGGAGCAGACGGGTGAAGGCAGTGGTGGTGGAAGCCTCCACCTTCCCCGACCCGGCGTAGACCTCCTGGTAGGTGTCGGGGTCGGGCAGTGTCAGCTTGGAGCGGACCCGGAGCGTACGGGAAGGGAGGAAGCCGCCCAGCTCCCGTCGACGCTCCATGAGGTATTCGTACTCGTTCGAACCGGGCTCGGGCCGGTAGTAGGGAGGCTCGCTGTCGCCCGAGAGCGCCTCCTCGGGGATGATCTCCTCGAGATGGAGCCGCGAGCGCATCTCCAGGAGCTGCTTGTTGGTCAGCTCCTTGATCTGGTGCGTGGCATTGCGGCCCTCCACGTCGGGACCGAGCGTCCAACCCTTGATCGTCTTGGCGAGTATGACCGTCGGGCCTTCGGTGAGTTGCGTGGCCGCCTTGTAGCCGGCGTAGATCTTGCGGTAGTCGAGCCCTCCCCGGCGGAGACTCCAGATCTGCTCGTCTGTCCAGTCGGCCACCAGCGCTGCGGCCCGCGGGTCCTTGCCGAAGAAGTGCTTTCGGACGTAGGCCCCGTCTTCGGCCTTGTAGCGCTGATACTCCCCGTCGACGGTCTCGTTCATGACCGTGACGAGGGCACCGTCGACGTCATCGGCCAGGAGCTGGTCCCAGCCGCTACCCCAGATGACCTTGACGACGTTCCACCCGGCACCGCGAAAGACCGCTTCCAGCTCCTGGATGATCTTCCCGTTTCCCCGCACCGGTCCGTCGAGGCGCTGGAGGTTGCAGTTGATCACCCAGATGAGATTGCCCAGCTTCTCGCGGGCGGCGAGGGATATGGCTCCCAGCGTCTCCGGCTCGTCGACCTCGCCGTCCCCAACGAAGCACCACACCCACGAGTCCGAGGTCTCGTCGAGGCCGCGGTTCTCGAGGTACTTGTTGAACCGAGCGTGGTAGATCGAGTTGATGGGCCCCAGTCCCATCGAGACGGTCGGGTACTCCCAAAACTCCGGCATGAGGCGGGGATGCGGATACGAGGACAGGCCGCCTCCTCCCACCTCGAAGCGGAACCGGTCGAGATGGGTCTCGTCGAGCCGACCCTCCAGAAACGCCCGGGCGTAGATGCCAGGGGCAGCGTGGCCCTGGAAGTAGATGTGGTCGCCGGGATGGTCGTCGGACTTGCCCCGGAAGAAGTGATTGAACCCAACCTCGTAGAGCGTGGCGGAAGAGGCGAACGTCGAGAGGTGTCCCCCGATCCCCTTTTCGCGATGGTTCGCCTTCACGACCATGACGGCTGCGTTCCAGCGGATCAGGCGTCGGATCTTGCGCTCGAGGTCGCCGTCTCCGGGATAGTCGGGCTGTTCCTCGAGGGGGATCGTGTTGACATACGGCGTGGTGATCGGGGCCGGTACGCCCAGGTCGCTCTCGTGCGCTCTCTCGAGGAGTCGGGCGAGCAGGAACCGGGCCCGCACCGGGCCGTACTCGGAAACGACAGCGTCGAGTGACTCGAGCCACTCCCGGGTCTCCACCGGGTCGAGATCGGGTAGCTGGTGGACGAACTCATCGGCCAGGGTGCGAGCCAGATCTGGTGGAAGGGCCATGTATCTGAGCCTACCCACGTTGACGATTCGACGGTATCCGGCCGTACGATGCGGAGGATGCGAGTTCTCCTCGTCGGGACCTACGAGCTGGGACATCAGCCGCTGCAGGTGGCCAGTGCGGCGGCGGAGCTGAGCGCGGCCGGTCACGAGGTGGTGACTCTGGACCTGGCTGTGGAGAAGTGGGACCCGGCCCGCCTGGTCGGCGTGGGGGCCGTGGCGGTGTCGGTCCCGATGCACACCGGTCTGAGGCTCGCCATCGAGGTAGGGAAGCGGATCCGGACGGTCGACCCTGACCTCCCTGTCGCCTTCTTCGGGTTGTACGCCTCAGTGGGCTCGGAGGCCACTCACCCGGAGGTGGCGGATCGCTTGATAACCGGTGAGCACGAGGACGCTCTGGTCGAGTGGGTCCAGACGGTGAACGGCGGCCGTCGGGAGCCGGGAGTGACCGTTCACATCGGACGCAGGCCCTTTCGAACCCCTTCTCGTGGTGGCCTCCCCGAGCTCGGAGCCTATGCGCATCTCGCCACGCCGGAAGGTCATCGAATGGTGGGCTACGTCGAGGCCAGCCACGGCTGCCGTCATCGTTGCACCCATTGCCCCATCCCGGCGGTGTACGACGGTAGATATCGTGTCACCGGAGCCGAGACCGTGATGGCCGACATCGCCCAGCTCGTTGACGCCGGCGCCGGCCACATCACCTTCGGCGACCCCGATTTCCTCAACGCCCCCGCTTACTCCCTCAAGGTCCTGGAGGCGGCCCACGACCGGTTTCCCGAACTCGGCTTCGACGTCACGGTGAAGGTGGAGCACCTCCTCGGTCATCGCCACCTGCTCGACCGCATGAGCGACGCCGGGGTGATCTTCATAACGACCGCGGTCGAGACGCTCGACGATCGGATCCTGGAGCTGCTCGACAAGGGCCATACCGGAGCCGACGCAGCCGTCGCCGTGGATCTGGTGCGTCGGGCGGGAATGGAGGTCCACCCCACGTGGCTCCCCTTCACTCCTTGGACCACCGCCGGCACCGTCGCCGAAATCGCTCGTTTCGTCTGGGGCGAGGGTCTGGCTGCGGTGACCGACCCGGTCCAGCTCTCGATACGTCTCCTCATCCCGGACGGGTCCCTGATGCTGGGACTGGACGAGCTGACCCCTCATCTCACCGGCTACGACCCGGCGGCACTGGGATACTCGTGGCGATCGGCCGATCCGGCCATGGACGAGCTCCAGAGGCGTCTGGCGGCCACGGCCGAGTCGGGATCCGCCCCCGGCGTGGATCAACTGGAGACCCTGGCCCGCATGACGGAGATGATCGGGGAGGAGGCGGGTGTGGTGATTCCCGCCGGGGCCCCGGCCGGAGCGGCCGATCCTCCCCGGCTGACCGAGCCCTGGTTCTGTTGAAGCGAGCCCACCGGCGCCCAGTTGGGTGCCTTCCAGTGAGATCGGGGGGCGGCGGGGTCTAAGCTGGCGCCGATGATGGATCCCGACTTCGTGTCGACTCACGGGGAGCGGCACTCTCCCCGAGCATGAGCACGATGCTGGTGGTGGACGCTCTCGTGCGCAGGTTCGATGATCTGGTCGCCGTCAACGGCGTGAGTTTCACCGTGGCCGAGGGAGAGACCTACGGGCTGTTGGGACCCAATGGTGCCGGCAAGACCACCACTATCTCGATGGTCGCCGGGCTCCTGACTCCCCACGCCGGACGGATCACGGTGGGGGGTCGTTCGGTCTCGACCCGCAGCACGGCTGCCAAGGCGCTGGTCGGTCTCGTACCCCAGGAGCTGGCGCTCTACCCGGACCTGACCGGAGAGGAGAACCTGGCGTTCTTCGGTCGCCTCTACGGGATGAGGGGATCGGAGCTCAGCGGCCGGATGGGCGAGGTGCTGGAGCTGGTCGGGCTCGACGGCCGGCGACGAGACAGAGCATCGGAGTACTCCGGCGGTATGAAGCGGAGGCTCAACATCGCCATCGGTCTCCTGCATCGACCGGCACTGCTGATACTCGACGAGCCAACGGTCGGGGTCGATCCGCAGTCGCGCAACTCGATCCTGGAGTCGGTCGAATCCCTATCCCGGGAAGGGATTTCGGTGCTCTACACCACCCATTACATGGAGGAAGCCGAGCGGCTGTGCGATCGGGTGGGCATCATCGACGAGGGTCGGCTGGTGGCGGAGGGAACCCGACGGGAGCTGGTAGCTCAGATCGGTGAGCTGGACCGGGTGGAGCTGAGAGGGCGAGGTGACCTGAAAGCAGCGGCACGGATCATCGAGGCCCTCGACGGCGTTGCCGAGGTGGGAGTCGGTGACGAGTCGGTGTCGGTCCTGACCACAGAGGCGGCGACGTTGCTCCCGCTCCTCATGTCCGCCACAGTCAAAGCGGAGATGAGCGTCAGCGGCGTCGAAGTGCAGGAGCCGGATCTGGAGGCGGTCTTCCTCCATCTCACCGGCAAGGCTCTACGCGACTGATGGGTGCTGCCTGGAGGATCTCCCTCAAGGACCTGACCCTGCGACTACGCGACCGGTCGGCGATCATGGTCGGGTTGGTGGTGCCTCTCGTCCTCGCCTTCGTCTTCAATCTCGTGTTCGGGGGCGCCTTCGGGAACGGATCCCTCGTCACTCTCGGTTTCGTCGACCTCGATGGAGGCGAGGTGGCTTCCCGATTCGACGAGGCACTGTCTGACCTGGAGCGCTCGGGTGTCATCGACCTGGTCAGGCTGAACGACGAGCCGGACCTGGAAGGCGCAGTCGAAGGGGGTGACGTGGCGGCGGGGATCGTATTGGCGGCCGGCTTCAGCGAGGCGGTCCTGGGCGGCCGCAGCACCGACGTGGCGGTGGTGGCGGCCGTCGACGCTCCCACGTCGGGAGCGATCGCCAGGGGCATCGCCCAGGGCTTCGCGTCCGCCATCTCGGATGCGCAGCGAGCCGTCACGGCGGTGGCGGCTCGAGGGCCGGGCCAGCCCGATCAGGAAACGCTGGAGCGAGTCGCCGCAGCGGCCTCTCAGGCTCGCCCCGTTGCCACCATCGGCAGGGTCGAGTCTGCGGACCGTGTTCTCGACCCTCCCACCTTCTTCGCCGCGGGCATGGCCGCGTTCTTCGTCTTCTTCCTGGTCCAGTACGGCGTGGCCGGCCTGCTCGAAGAGGAGAGAGATGGGACCCTTCTTCGCCTCGAAGCCGCCCCGATCCAGCGGTGGGCGGTAGTGGTGGCCAAGGGGATGACCAGTGTGATCCTCGGTGTTGCCGCGCTGGCAGTGCTGGCGGTCGCCTCCACCGCACTGATGGGTGCCTCGTGGGGTGATCCTCTGGGGGTGGGGGTGTTGATCGTTGGGCTTTCTGTGGCCGCGACCTCGATCGTCGGAGTGGTGGCCGCCCTCGCCAGGACCCCGGAGGGGGCCGGGAACCTCACGTCCGTCATCGCGGTAGCGCTGGGGATGGTGGGAGGCACGTTCTTCCCGGTCGGCGGGGCGAACCGTCTCCTGGAGGCCATATCCCTGGCCACCCCCCATTCGTGGTTCCTGCGGGGCCTGGGCGCTCTCCAGGCGGGAGATGGGCTGGGCCCGGCACTGCCCGCGATCGGAGCTCTCGCCCTGTTCGCTGTCGTTGTCGGCGCGGTGGCGGCGATCCTCTTGCCGAGGCGGTTCGGATGAGGGTCTGGACCATCGGAGTCATGGGTCTCAGGCGGATGCTGAGGGATCGCTCCAACATATTCTTCGTCTTCGTCCTCCCCCTCGCCATCATCCTGCTCGTGGGCGCCCAGTTCGGGTCCGGAGGTGGGGGCACGCGGATCACGGTCAGCCACGGGGAGGGGCCCATCACCGACGCCATAGTCGCGGGACTGGGGGAGGCCGGGCTGTCGGTCGCCCCGGTCGCCGACGAGGGCCGGGTGGTGGAAGAGGTGGAACGAGCCATCGCTCCGGCCGGCCTGGTGCTCCCTCCCGACCTCGACGAGGCCATCGCCTCAGGACAGGCTCCCGAGATCGGATTCGTGGCCCGTCCCGACAGTCCCGGGAGCCTGCAACCCATCGTCACGGCAATAGTCGCCGAGGCCACCGGTGACCACCGTGTGGCGAGGGTGGTGGCGGCGGAGACGGGACTGAGCATGGCCTCGTCGCTGGAGGCCGTCGTCGGGGTGGACGTCCCCGGAGTCGAGATCATCAGCCGCTCGACGGGCGAGGAGTTGTTCCCCGCCGATCTGGGGCGCTTCTCGGTGGGTGCTCCCCAGCAGCTGGTTCTGTTCGTGTTCCTGACGACCCTGACAGGATCTGCCGCCCTCATCCAGAGCCGCCAGCTCGGGGTGACCGAGCGGATGCTGTCCACCCCCACCGGTGCCCGGACGGTGGTGATGGGCGAAGGCGTGGCGCGCCTGCTGGTTGGGGCGTTCCAGGGGCTCTACATCATCGTGGTGACCCTGGTGGCGTTCGGGGTCGACTGGGGCGATCTCGTGGGAGGCCTCGGTCTGTTGGTGGCGCTGGCGGCGACGGGGGCGGGGGCAGCGATGCTGATCGGGTCGTCGTTCCGCAACGACCAGCAGGCCGGGGGGATCTCGGTCATGGGGGGGTTGGCTTTGGCGGCGCTGGGTGGATGCATGCTTCCCCTGGAGCTGTTCTCGCCGACCATGAACCGGATCGCTCACATCACGCCCCACGCCTGGGCGATGGACGGGTACGCCGAACTGGTCTACCGCGGCGGCTCGATCAGCGATATCACCGAAGAGTTGGCTGTTCTCACCGTGTATGCAGCCGTCCTGCTGGTTCTGGCGGGGTGGCGGCTGCGACGTGTCATCACCACACCCTGACCGGCCCGCTCTAGGATGTCGGCGTGGCAGACGAGACCAGACGCATCGGTTGTGGGTGTCTCCCGCTGCTCGCCATCTTCTTCGCGGCTTCGTTGCTGTTCGCCGCGTTGGAGGACGTCGCCGGTCAATCGCTGCCGTCGGGGCTGCTGGCCGGGGGTCTGGCCGTGTTCTTGCTCCTGGCCTTGTTCGGTGCGGCGATGCGCCGACGTCAGCGAGCAGAGGCCGACGACGACGCCGCCGACGGCGGACCCGTCCCGACCACCCATCCCCGCCCGGTCTCTCCCCCCCGACCCGTGTCCTACACCCCGGCGCCTCCTCCCCCCGAGCGCACCTCACGGGAGGTACGGAGCGGGGCGAGGGATCTGTCCACGGAACCCGAGGATCCCGACTCGAAGGCCTTCAAGAAGAAGCTGGCAGACGCCGTGGCTGACCTGGCGGACAACGTCGAGGACATGCCGGGTCCAGGGGAGCCGGGTCGCATGCTGTCGTCGGAGGAGATGATCGCCCGGGCGAAGAAGCGCATTTCCGACTTCCGCGACCCGGACTGAGCCGTTGAGTCGACGAAGCCCGCCCAGGAGGATCCCCTTTTCGCGCATCAATAGCGCGCTATAGCGCGCTATCGATGCGCGAAAAGGAAGTGGCGGTCGATACGAACCGGGAGATCTCGGCGGCGAACTCGGCGCGACGCCGGGCCACGTCGGGGGTGTCCTCGACCAGGCGGCGGTTGCGGGCCAGGAGGAACGCCCCTCCGAACATCGCCTGGGAGACGCTCTCATCGGATCCGATGCGCCCCTCCAGGCGGTATACGGCGCCGCGATCCAGACACGCTGCCATGAGGGCCTTCTCGTCGGCCTCCCCCGCCGTGGCCGCCAGCTCGTCGGCGACGACCAGATACGCCTCCAGCAGGGGCAGCACCGCCCACGACACGGTCGAGGGCGAAAGGCTGAGCTCCCTTCCTCCTCCTGCCGCCACCCGCGATCCCCAGTCGGTCACCTCGCTACTGAGCTCGTCGCCGACGGACCGGCGGAACTCCTCCTTGTCGGCGAAGAAGAACTCGAACTTCAGCAGGTCCCGGAGGGCGAGCAGGTCATCCCAGAACCCCTCCAGGTCGGAGGCGGTGGCCATGGCGATCTCCGCCAGCCCACGGGGGACGAAGAAATGAACCACCGTGTTGGCGTAGTAGGCCGACCGGAGCTTCTGGGAGGAGTCCATCCAGTAGACGGTCCTCTCCCCGGAGGTGCGGGTAGACACCAGCCCGTGCTCGGACATGAGCCCGACCGTGTGGGCTGCGTCAGCCGGGTCGGCGGGGAGGTCGGGAACGGTGGTGGGCAGCCCCCGTCGTCGGATGTAGGAGGCCAGTTCCCCGCACCGGTCGGCGATTGTGTCGATATCGAGGGCGCGACCCTTCGCCGCCAACAGCACGGTGGAGACGATGGCAGTGGGAGTCACGGGCGTTACAGAGCCGATCCGGTACATCACCTCGAAGGCCAGTTTCTGGATCTCGATCGGGTCGTCGTCGGCGATGTCGGCGCCTTCCATCTCGGCCGCGACGGAGATCGGCTCCGCAAAGCGGATGTGGATGTCTCCGTATCTGCGTCGCAGGCTGCGGGCGAACCGCAGTGCCCATGAGAACGTCTCCTCCTCCTTGGTGCCGCCCGTCGCCTCCCGGACGTATGCGGCCACCTCCTGGATCTGGTCGTAGGCGATGGAGATGGGCAGCAGGTAGAGGTCGTCGGCGTTTCCCCGGGCGTAGCTGTCCACGACCCACGAGAGCATCCCGTAGCGGGGTGGCCGCAGCTTTCCGGAGCGGGACCTGCCGCCCTCCATGTACCACTCGAGCGGGAAGCGCTTCTCCACCAGATAGTCGAGGTACGTACGGAGGACGAACTTGTACAGATCGTTCCCCTTGAAGGTCCGTCGGATGTAGAAGACTCCGGTGCGGCGCACGAGCGGGCCGACGGGGAAGAAGTTCATGTTGATCCCGCCGGCCGTGTGATTGGGAGGGAGGTCGTTCTCCCACAGCACGAATTGGAGCGAGAGGCGATCGAGGTTCGACTTGTGGGACGGTAGGAACACCAGGGGATGGTCGTTGCCCAGCCTCGCCACTTCTTCGATGGAGGAGCGGTCGTAGTGGATCGCCCCGTAGCCCTGACGGATGATCCAGTGGATGAGATTGGCGATGAGATCGATCAGGAAGGGACTGTGGGAAGCGGCGATCTCCCCCAGGTAATGGCGTGCCCGGGAGAGGGCCACCATCTCGGGCAGGCCGCGCTGCCGTCCCAGGGTGACGGCCTGCTGGCGAAACGATGGCCGGTTCAGTATGTCCTCGGCCACGAAACGGGGGATCTTGTAGCGGTTGCCCCTTTCCGTTCGCTCCGCCCGGTCGAGGGCGCGGCGGGCCCGCCGGTTGACGAACTCGGCCAACCCGATCTGCTCCACGGACTCTCCGTGCGCCTTCTCCAGGTCCGTCCCCGAGGCGCCTTCGCCCACGACGATCCGTACGCGGTCGGGATGCCGGGCGAGGATCAGGTAGTCACGGAACCAACGGGGGTCGCGGGGATCGCCGAGCTTGAGGACATCCAGCCAGGAAACGGTTCTCCGTCCGAACCGCTTCGACGGCATCCAGACGACCCGGAGCGGCACCACCCACGTCGGCGTAGCCGCTGTGACCGTCTCACCGACACCGGGATCGGTGCGGCGGCCGCGTCGTCGGATCCGGGACGGGGCCAGGTTCAGGACGTCATGGACCTGCGGGCAACGATCCGCCCACGATCTGAGCAGCCTGTCCTCCAGGCCGGTGGAGGCGTCGAGAACGAAGACCAGCCGATGGCCGGGCGGCACCTCCGGACAGGGCGGCTGAGCGGGCAGCCGGATGTCTGAGACTCGGGCCATGTCGGCCAGGCCGGGAAGTGGCATCGAGGTCGATCGTACCGGGTCCGACCGGAAGGCGTGCCCTGGTGATCGGTCTCCCTACGATGTCCTCCATGCGGGCCGTCGTCCAGCGGGTGAGTCGGGCAGCCGTCACCGTCGAGTCACAGGTGGTGGGGGCGATCGGCAGGGGTCTGCTGGTGCTGGTGGGGGTGGCACACGACGACGGACGGGCAGATGCCCGGGCCATCGCTGACAAGCTGATCGGCCTGCGGGTCTTCGCCGACGACGCCGGGGCGATGAACCTGTCGGTAGCGGATCTCGGCGGGGAGGTGCTCGTGGTGAGCCAGTTCACGCTCTATGGCGATGCCCGCCGAGGCCGTCGACCGTCCTTCACGGCCGCCGCCCGCCCCCAGCATGCTGAGTCGCTGGTGGGGGAGGTCGTCGAGCGGTTGTCGAAGGTGGTCCCGGTGGCAGAGGGCCGTTTCGGTGCGTCGATGTCCGTCGAGCTGGTCAACGACGGCCCCGTCACGCTGGTCCTGGAGACGTCGAACGGTCGGCTGGTGTGATCGTCGACGTTTCCGCTCCTGCTCGGGTCGAAACCGATCCTCGGGCCGACGAGTTTGGCGGCACGAGCCTTCCCGCCTCCCTCGAGCACCGAGCGGGAAGGGTCACGTGCCGTTCTCCTCCAGCCACCGGCTTCCCGGTTGGCAGAAGCGGGAGAACTCGCAGCTCCGGCATGCCACCGACGGCTCGGGGTCGTAGTCCTCGGCGACGATGCCGGCCGACAGAGACTCCACCTTGTCGTTGGCCCGGTCCAGCCAATCGTCGTCGACGGAGTGGCGGATCACATCCAGGTCGCCCGCCAGATGAACGAAGGACACCTGCAGGTGTGCCGGCGACGGAAGACCGAGGTCGACGCGGCGGGCGGCGAGGGCGTATGCCTGCAGCTGGACCAGCAGCCACGGATCGTCCCTCCGGCGCCCGCTCTTGAAGTCGACGACCTCCCAGCCGTCGTCGCGGGGATAGACCGCGTCGATCCGACCGCGAACAGCCAATCCGGCGTCGGTCCCGAAGCGAAACGGCACCTCGACTCTCAGCGGCTGGAGGCGGGCATACTCCGATCGGCGGTAGACGTCATAGGGGTCGCCGGGTGCGGGCGTGTCGGAGGCGTCCCCTTCGACGACGTCGTAGGAGTCAGGGTCGACCTCGCTCATGGGAACATGACCCAGTCCGTGGAGCTCGATGCGGCGATGGACGTCCACTCCCCGTCTGGCGGCGGGGGAGGGACGGCGAGGGAGCCGGTCGACCTCCAGCCAGAAATAGCGTTGGGGGCAGGCGGCATACGCAACGAGGCCGGTGACCGACGTGGCAGGTGGGGAGGGCGATGTCGACAGCGGGATCTGGTCGATGTCGAACAGTCGCCGCCTGAACTCCTCGATGGTCCCGGTCACGGCCGAACCCAGGCCGATGGAGTTCGCCTTCTGGAGAACCGTTCGGGGGTCGTCCACGGCCGAACGAACGGCCCGGGCCCAACCCCCGGCGAAGAGCGGGTCCGGAGCGGGGGTGCGGTCTGGCGCTCGCAGCACCTCCGGACGGGGCGGCTCGGGGTCGTGGCCCAGGTCGTCGGTGACGGCCAGCTCCGCCACCGCGGTGAACAGCTCGCTCGGCTGGGTCGGGCGGACTGTGGGAGTGGGTGCCCCGTACCAGTAGGCACCGCTCACGAACAGCCGGTGTCGGGCTCTGGTGACGGCCACGTAGGCGGTCCTCCACTCCTGGCGGAGATGGCGCTGACGGAGGAGGTCGGTTGCGACGTCGGTGGGGGTGGTCGAGTCGATGGGGGGAGGGTCGTCGCGGCGCCACTCGTGAGGCAGCCATTGCGGCCTCTGGTAGGGATTCTCGAACCCCGAGGAGGTGGCGGGAAACGTCCCTTTGGTCACCGCGGGAAGGAACACGACGTCCCATTCCAGCCCCTTTGCTCTGTGAACGGTCATCAACGCCATCGCCTCCTCTCCCGAAAGGCGGGCAGCGTCGAGCTCGTCGGCAGGGTTGTCCTCCATGGCTGCCAGATACGCAAGGAAGGCCGGCAACGACGGTCGTCCCTCCAGGGGGCTCCATTCCTCGGTTAGGTCCAGGAAGCGGTAGAGGTTGAGCCGGGCCGACAGCCGACCTGCCGACCCCATCGCCTCGACGTCGCGCCATACCCCGGTGACGTCGAGGATGCTGCGTGTCAGCTCGGCGAGACTCGCGCCCTGCGCGATCTCCAGCAGGCGCCGGTAGTCGGCGCGGAAACGCTCCAGCCTGGTCCGGGCCCGCTCCGGCAGGTCGGTGATGTCCTCCAGCCGGTCGATGGCCTCCAGCATGGTGTGCTCGACCAGTCGCTCGTGGTCGACGGCAGCCTCGTCGGGGAGGGCAGCGCCTCGCCCTCCTGCCCAGCGGGAGAGGTGGGCGATATCCCCCAGTCCCAGCGCATGGTGGGGTCCCATCAGGATCCTCAGCAGGGAAGGCCCATCTTCGGGGGTGTCGAGGATGCGCAGCCAGGCACGGACGTCGGCGACTTCCGGCACGGACAGCAGGCCGCCCAGGTTGGCCACCTCGACGGGGATCTCACGTTCGGTGAGGGCGTCGTGGACCAGGGCCATGTGACGGTTCTTACGGAAGAGCACCGCCATCTCACTCCAGGGGATGCCTTCCTCGTGGAGCCGGATAGCGCGGTCGGCGATCCAGTCGGCCTCGACCACGGCATCGCCCGCCCAGCGGACACCTACCGAGCCGACCCCTGCGTCGGGAGAAGGAGTCAGGGAAGCGGCCTCGGGGTCGATCAGGCGGCGAACCTCGTTGGCGACCGTGAGGATCCGCTCGTCGGAGCGCCGGTTGATCGTGAGACGGCGATACTCGCCTGCCTCGCCGCCTGCCCGCGGGAAGTGACGGTCGAACGAGGTGAAGTTGTCGGGTGTCGCTCCCCTCCACTCGTATATGGTCTGGTCCGTGTCACCCACCGCCACCACCGGGAATCCGCCGGCGAACAGCTCCTGGAGCAGGATTCTCTGAGCGGGGTTGGTGTCCTGGTACTCGTCGAGGAGGACCACCCGATATCGGGACCGTAGCCG
Source organism: uncultured Acidimicrobiaceae bacterium (assembly GCA_964617995.1). Lineage (GTDB taxonomy): Bacteria > Actinomycetota > Acidimicrobiia > Spongiisociales > ZC4RG35 > CAZTXD01. The sequence continues at coordinate 58,602 of CAZTXD010000001.1, read as the reverse complement.
GTCCGCCACATCGGGGTGCTGGTGCAGAAGACGAACGGCGGAGGAGATGAGATCGGCGTAGTCCACGACTCCGAGCCTGCGCTTCTCGATCTGATAGTCGTCCCAGGCGGCCAGCAGCTCCAGCCGCTCAGGCCACGGCTCCTCGTCGGTGGCCCCGGCGGCAACGTCGGCGGCGTCGGCGAGATGATCCCCGAGAGCTGCCCCGAGGCGCTGGATCTTCTCGACCGAGCCGATCCAGGTGGCGTCGAAGTGCCGGAAGGGACGATGTCGCACGACGTCGAAGAGGAGCTGGCGTGAGAACGTAGGTGTTATCACTCCGGAGTCGCGTTCGATGCCCACCAAAGCTCCGAACTCGCGGATCACCTGGGCGGCGAATCCGTGATAGGTGTGTACCTCGGCCTCCCGCCCCTGCCCGGCGAGGGGTGCTGTGACTGCGCGGATGCGATCGGCCAGCTCGCCGGCAGCCTTGGTCGTGAAAGTCAAGCCCAGGATCGCCTCCGGCTCGACTCCGTTGTGCTCCACGAGATGACCGACGAGCAGGGCGATGGTCGTGGTCTTGCCCGTCCCTGCGCCGGCGGCGATCCGCATCGGCCCCGGTCCGGCTTCCAGAACCGCCCGTTGCTCCGGGGAGGGAACGATCATCGGTAGGCCTCCCGGCCGTCGGGCCAGGCCGGGCAGACACGTCGGAACGGGCAGCGCTCACAGTGGCGGCCCACTGTTGGAGACCATTCCTCGGCCAGGATTGCCCTGCCGACGCCGACGAGCGTGTCCCGCACCCCATCGAGGTTGGCGAGGTCGAAGGGGTAGACCTTTCGTTTACCGCGGGCGAGAGGGAACCACAGCTCGGCGCCCTCCGGGGCACCGTGGCCGCGGAGCTCGGGATGGTCGGCGGCCGCAATCAGGTAGTAGCCGAGCTGGAGGGACCGGGCCGCCTCCTTGAGGGTGGGCGGATTCCTCGACGTCTTGTAGTCGACGATCTTCACGCCTGTAGGGGTGGCGTCGACACGGTCGGCGCGACCGACCCACTGGACGCCCTCGATCGTGGTGTCCAGCTCCACCTCCAAGGCGAGCGGGGGTTCGTCGCCACCGGGCCAGTCGCGGTAGAGCCCCTCGAGGAACTCCACCGCTCTCTGTCGCCAGGCGTCGTCGAGAGCCGGCGGCCCGAAAGGAGGATATCGGGCCCAGACGTCATCCAGGTGGGCGAGTGCCACTGTGAGATCGCCCCTGGGCGAGCCCGAAGCGACGGCGTCCCTCTCTGTGAGCTCCAGCACCTCGTGAACGATGGAGCCGAACCCCAGGTAGGGCGACTCGGCGTCGACGGCATGGAGGCGTCGCTCCAGCGCGTAACGTCGCGGGCACTCGTCATAGAGCACCGCCTGGCTGGGGGAGAGCCGCACCGGGCCCCGGAGGACCCCATGGTCGGGTCCGGGGTCTGGGACCCCCGCGAAGGAGAGGGGATTCCATCTCGACTCCGCTGTCAGGACATAGAGGGCGGCGAGACGGTCGACCGGGGGAGCGGTCGGGTCCATGGTCAGTCTTCGGAGTCGGGACTCTGCTTCGGAGAGGGTGAGCGGTTCGAATCCGGACGGCTCCGCCGGTGTGGGCCCGCCCAAGTCGTCGAACGTGTCGACACCGACGGCTGCGAGCATGAACCGTGAGGGTCGGCGCTCACCCTCGTCGATACCGGCGGTTGTGGCCGTCCACACCACGCGCCGCCGCGCCCGGGTGGAGGCGGTGTAGGCGAGGCGCCGCTCCTCCTCCAGCCGTGAGGCAGCGAGGGAGGCGGCGTCGTGATGACCGGGGGAAACAAGATGGTGGGTCTGGAGCAGGGCGCGTGCCCTACGGGTGTCGGGGAACACCCCTTCGATGGCGTCGGCGATGAACACCACCTCGAATTCGAGGCCCTTCGCTTGATGCAGGGTCGTGACGACCAGCCGGTCCTCTTCGGGTCGGGTGAAGCTCAACAGCGGGGTAGCTTCGAAGTCGCCGGTGCTGGTGGCGTCGAGCGTTTCGGAGAGACCGATGGTGGGGTCGCGTTCGGCTTGCCCTTCCAGCATCCGGGCGAAGGCGCTCCATGCGGAGCGATAGTCGGCGCGTCGGGGATCGGAGACCAGCGCCTCGATGCCGGGAAGGCGATCCCAGAGATGCCAGAAGCCATCGACCGCAGCCAGATCCGTCGCCCACGACGGATCAGAGATCAGTTCGGCGAGGGGAGCCGCCTCGGGGACCTCGACGCGAAGCAGATCCGGCCACGAGGCGGCAGCGCCCCCAGCGAGCCGGGCGATGTGACGCTCCCGGGAGAGGGAAAGGCCGATGAGAGGGCCCAGCAGCAGACGCCGCGTCGCCTGGGCTCTTTCCGGCGAGTCGGGAGGGGAGAGGGCTGAGCGGACAGTGTCGGAGATGATCCGGATAGCGGGATGGTCGACGAGGCGGGCGTCGGGGCGGTCGTGGGGCAGCTTGCGACGGTCGAGCGCACGCGACAGCTCGGGAAGCAGGTGCCGGGTCGAGCGCACCAGCACGGCCATCGATCGGAGCGGGACCCTCTCGGATACGGCGAGACGCTCGACCTCGGCGGCGATCCACTCGGCTTCGGCCGATCGCTGGTCGAACGTCAGGGCTTCGACGGTTCCACGATGGTCGGCGGGGGCTACCTCCACGGAGGGCAGCCGGTGGAGACGGTTGGGAGCGACGAGGCGTGTCGCCGAGGCGAGGATCTCGGAAGGGACCCGGTAGGACCTCGCCAGCACGACGGTCGTGGTGGGTTTGCCCATGGCTGCCATCCTGTCGGGGAACCTCTCCACGTTGGTCACGTCGGCTCCCCGAAAGGAGTAGATGGACTGGTGGGGGTCGGCGGCCACGGTCAGGTTCGCCATGTCGCCCGCTATCAGCTCGACGAGCCGGGCCTGAGCCGGGGACGTGTCCTGGTACTCGTCGACGACGATATGGCTGAACTGGCCGTCCACCTCATCGGTTTCGGCGAGTTGCACCGCTTCGGCCAGGAGGGTGCCGTAATCGACCTTCCCCCTCCGGGTCAGCTCTTCGCGGTAGCGCGCCTGGAATCGGGGAAGGCTTCTCCAGTCCGATCGCTCGGAGGCGAGCCGGGCGAGGGCGTCGGGTTCCAGGAGTCGCTCATGGATCCGCATCAGGAAGTCGGCCACCTCGTCGGCGAAGGTGGCCGACGTCAGCAGCGGGCGGAAATGAACGGGCCAGTCGCGAGGACGCTCGTCGGCCAGTAACTCAGAGACGAGCCTCACCTGTTCGGGCCCGGTGAGAAGGGACGGGGGCTCCTGTCCGGCCCGGTGGCGGTACCTCTCGAGTAGACGATGTGCGAAGGAGTGGAAGGTGGAGGCGGAGGCGCCGCTCACCGGTCGAGGAAGCAGCGCATCGATCCGATCCTCCAGCTCCGCTGCGGCGCGGCGAGAGAATGTGAGGACGAGGATCGCCCGAGCCGGGGTTCCTTCGGAGATGAGGTGCGCCACCCTGCGAGCGAGGAACTCGGTCTTGCCGGTTCCGGGCCCGGCCAGCACGAGCTGGGGGCCGGACGTGTCGGCTACCGCCTCGTCCCACTCGGAAGCACCCGTCAGCGTTCGGATACGGTCGGTGACCACCACGTGAGGCGATGTTAGAGGGGTGGGTGATCGGGTGGGCCACCGTGTTGCCCGAGTGCGGAATCACCGCAGCCACGCTATGGATAACCCGTGGCGGATTCTCCCCGAATTCGCGATCGGCATCGTCTCCGGCACTCCGTTAGCGTGGGGACCGAGCGACCCAAAGGTAGGAGGCGATGACGTCCTTCGACGGCAACATGCTGGAGTGGGAGTCTCCCATGTATCGGGAGGCGGTGGGCCAATTCGACCGGGTGGCGACTCTCATAGGTCTCGACGACAACGTCGCGGAACGGCTGCGTTTTCCTCAAAAGGCAACGGTCGTCACCTTCCCGTTTCGTCACGACACCTATGAGGATGTGGACACGCTCTTCGGGTATCGCGTCCAGCATCTGACCACCATGGGCCCCACCAAGGGCGGTATCCGTTTCGCCGGGGACGTCAACCTGGGCGAGGTGGCGGCTCTGGCGATGCTCATGACGTGGAAGTGCGCCATAGTCGGGGTCCCTTTCGGGGGTGCCAAGGGAGGGGTGCGCGTCGATCCCATGGCTCTGTCCAGGGCAGAGCTGCAGCGGGTGACCCGTCGTTTCACGATGGAGATCATCAACGTGATCGGACCCAACACCGACATCCCGGCTCCCGATATGGGAACGAACGAGCAGGTGATGGCGTGGCTCATGGACACGTACTCCCAGCACGTCGGTCATGCCGTGCCCGCCATCGTCACCGGCAAGCCCCCGGCCCTGGGAGGGAGCGTCGCCCGCCGGGAGGCCACCGGGAGGGGACTGATGTTCCTCCTGCCCCAGGCAGCCCACCACATCGGTATGAGCCCGGAGGGTGCCCGGGTGGCCATCCACGGGTTCGGTAACGTCGGTCGCTACGCCGCCGTGTCGGCGGTGGAGATGGGATGCAAGGTCGTGGCCGTCTCCGATGTCTCCGGCGCCGTCTACGACGAGAACGGTCTCGACATCGCCGGGGCCGGCAAGTGGGTGGATGAACACCGTGTGCTCGAGGGTTATCCCGACGCCCAGCACATCGACGGGTCGGAGCTGTTCACGGTTCCCTGCGATGTGTTGGTGCCCGCTGCTCTCCAGGGTGTGATCAACGACAAGAACGCCAAGGAGATCCAGGCCAGGATCGTGATCGAAGGCGCCAACAACCCCACCAACCTGGACGCCGACGACTTACTCCGCGATCGGGAGGTGTTCATCGTTCCCGACATCCTCGCCAACGCCGGCGGCGTCACCGTCAGCTACTTCGAATGGGTTCAGGACGTCCAGAAATACTTCTGGTCGGAGAACGAGATCGTCGGCCGCTTACGCGAGATCATGACCAGGGCCTTCGACGATGTTCTATCGATCGCCAACGCCGAGAACGTCGACATGCGCACGGCTGCACTGATCAAGGGGATCCGACGGGTGGCAGACGCCAAACTGGTACGGGGCATTTTCCCCTGATGCGGCTCGAGATAGGGCCCTACTCGAAGGCAGGGCACCGGTCCCGGAACGCACACCAATCACACAGACGACCCGGCCGCGGCGGAAAGCGGTCATCGACGATCGCACACTCGATGCGCTGCCACAACGCCCGGAGCTGGCGGTCCATGGCATCGAGGCCGTTGTCGTCCACCGGACAGCGATAGAGGGTCGGGCCGTCGAGGTACAGGAGGCGAACCTCGACCGGTGTCTCGCCTTCGATCTGCCGGATGAGGAGGGCATAGATCTTGAGGGCGAAGAACGAGCCCAGGGCGTATCTCTCGGGTGGGGCCCGCCCGGTCTTGTAGTCGGTTATGACCAACCGTCCCTCGGAGTCACGGTCGAGACGGTCGAGGATCCCCCGGATGACGATGCCGTCCAGATCCTCGAACATCTCCTTCTCCCGTTCCATGGGCTCGATGACCGCGGGATCCTCGACCTCGAAGTAGTTGGCGAGCCGCTGGAGGGACTCGACGCCCCATCGACGCTCCTCGTCGACCGACGGGAACAGGTCCCGGTACTCGGCTTCGACTCGAAGCTCGGCCCAGGCCTCCCGGAACAGATCGAAGAGCCGGGTGGGGGAGCGGTCGCCTGCCGGCAGGTCGAAGAGACGCTGGAGGGCGACGTGAGCCGTCGTGCCACGTGCCTGATGCACGGTGGTGGGCTCTGGGAGACGTTCGATGGCACGGAACTTGAACAGTCGAGGGCAGGTCTTGAAGTCTCCGGCCCTGCTCGGTGACAGTGTCTCCAGGGGTTCTGTCGCCAACGTCATGGGCGGCACCCTACCCGGTGAGAGTGACACAGATGTAGTTCTCCGGGCCGCGGTGACGGTGACCGGTATGAAAGAAAAGGCCCCGAGAAAGTCTGTGCGTAAGCACCTACCCTCTCGGGGCCTCCCGATCTCCCGCACTCCGGACCCGAAAGCCCGGTCTCCGAGAGACCTCCCACTGCCGCCTCTCGGCGACTGTGGTGCCGGTCCGGGGTCGCCCCCGATCCGGTGACTGGAAAGTTAGGGCGCTCCGGGAGGTGTCGTCAAGCTGAACACACGGTTTCTTTTCGCGCTCTCGAAACGGAGGGTTATTGCAGAAACGAACGCGAAAAACAGGCTGCTATTCGCGAAAAACAATCAGGCTGCTGGCTTGCATTCGATGACGGTGAGGATCTACCTTGCCATCGTCGCTGTTGGGGGAGACCCCTCAGCGCCCGGATCGGGAGGCAACTCCCGACTGGGTCCGGGCCCACCTGAGACGGTGGGTGCGGAGGGTCCGGCCCGGACCGGCTTCACGGCCGGAGCGGATCCGGGGCTCAGGCCCCGGAAGCGTCGGATCGGCGGCCATTGGCCACGATTCGCCGGACGGTCCTGGGGTCCTCGGAGACGGGGGTCCGAGCGGTCGAAAGACCGCGTCAGGCTGCTACCGAGAGGCGGCAGCCGCTCCCACCGGGAGCAGGGTTTCGACCCGGCTGACGAGTGGGTGGAGAACCCCGAGAGGGTTGAGGCTTCGGTCCGGCTCCCTCGGGGTTTCTTCTGTCTCGGTAGCAATCAGGGGCCGGCCACGGATACGACGCCCGAGGGAGTTCCTTCTGAGAAGGGCTATTCCAATTCGGGATCGCTCTCGGCGGTGACGAGCGCCTCCTCGGTGATGCTGCGGTTGGGAACGAGTGTCGCCGCAGCCAGGACGCTCATGACGGCGAAGACACCACGGACGCCGAGCCACTGACCGAGTGCTCCGCCGAGGACGGCGCCGAGTGGGCGGGTTCCCCACGCCACCAGGCGGTAGACGCTGTTCAACCGACCGAGGAGGTGATCCGGGGTCACCCGCTGGCGGAAGGACACGGTGGTGACGTTCCACATCATCGTGGTGACCCCGCTCAGGAACATCGTGACGGCGATGGCGACGATGTTGGCGGTCAAGGCGGGAGCGACGACGTAGGCGGTGATGCCCGCCACCGACAGGGTGAGGGTGCGGGCCCGACCGAAGCGGCGTTGGGCATGCTCGGCGAGGAAGCCACCGAGCAGGGCGCCGGCGGCGAGAGTCGCGAACAGAAGTCCGAACTGTGGCTCGGAGAGTTGCATGGCCGAGTCCGGTCCCACGGCGAAGAGAACGAAAACCGCGAACACGGCGCTGGTTGCCAGGTTGGTCATGCCGACCATCAGGGCCATGGTCCGGAGGAGGGGCCGGCCCAGCAAGAACCGAGCGCCTTCCCGGATGTCTGCCCGCAGCGTCGCGGGTTCGCCGGTCCTGACCGGTCGGAACGGGCCGCGTATCGATAGAAGGACGACGATGGCGACGATCCAGAGAGCACCGGACGCGGCAAAGGACAGGGACAGCGCAACGGCGATCAGGAGGCCGGATAGGGGTGGGCCGAGGAACTCCTGGGCGCCGAGCTCGACGGCATAGAGTCGACCGTTGGCGCGGTCGAGATCCGAACGGGCAACGATGCTCGGCACGAGGGATTGAGCCGCGGTGTCATAGAACACCTCTGCCAGCCCCGTGGCGAGGGCGGCGAGGTACAGCAGCCCGATCGATCCCTGATCGGCGCCGATGGCCACCGCGGGGGCGGCGACCGCCGCGGTCCGGACCAGATTGGACACCAGCATCGTGTGGCGACGGTCGAGACGATCGACCAGGGCACCAACGGGCAGGGCCCCCAGCAGCCACGGCAGCGTGCGCACCAGCTCGAGCCCGGCTACGAGCGGCGGCGAGCGGGTGAAGGCGACCGCTACCAGCGGGAGACCGATCTTGAATATCCCGTCGGCCAGATTGGAAAGACCCGAGGAGGCAACGAGACGGAGGAAAGGTCCGTCCGGTGGAGCGGGTTGAGGAGGTTCGACCGGCACTTGCATAACCTACCAATCAATTGGATAATCTACCAATTGATTGGAAAGGTTCCCAAGCCGAGGCTATTCTGCTGGTCCATGCAAGAACGTCGACGGGAGGATTGGCAGCTTCCACCCACCGAGACCCAGGTCAAGGCAGTTGCCAGCTCGACCCGGTTGCGGATCCTGCGGCTGTGCAACGACCGTGCCAGGACCAACAAGGAACTGGCCGATCGTCTCGAGCTGGATCCCTCCACCGTGTTGCATCACGTACGCCTCCTGCTGGCGGCGGGGCTGTTGGAGTCGGTCGGAGTGCGCCAGGGACCCAGTGGAGCCTACGAGAAGCCGTATCGCTCCACCGGTCTGTCGTGGAGGTTGAGCTTCGACGAGATCGTCGCCGACGAAGAGGACGCTGGCGAGCCGGCCATGCTCAACGCGTTTCGCCGGGAGCTCCACGAGTCCGGTCATGACTCCGTGGCCGAGATGACCAGGTTCCATCTCCATCTCGACGACGAGATGCTGGCGGGGTTCATCGAACGGTTCAAGGCGCTCGTCAACGAGTACGCCGCCGCGGACGCCGAACGACGGGATCGGGGAAATCCCGGATTCGGAGGGATGTTCATCGTCCATCGCCTGACCGAGTGAGCGGAACCGGTCCTGTGCCCGACCCCACGTGGATCGGTAGGGTTGTGGCATGGCTGTGCGGTCGGGTGCGGACATCCCGACACCGAGCGCCGGAGAGGTCGGTGTCGAATCGCCGGCAGACGCCGTGGAGGCCGCGGCACGGGGCCGCTGGCTCGACGTCTACGAGGGGCTGACCCGGCTCGACGGCGAGTCCACGCTGAGAGCCGAGCATCTCGAGCTTCTGGCCACCTCGGCATTCCTGGTGGGCCGCGCCGATGAGTCTCGTCATGCCCGTCTACGGGCATACCAGCTCCATGTCGGCCAACGTCACGTTCGGCAGGCGGCGCGCTGTGCCCTCATGTTCGGCCTGGACCGGCTCGACGCTGGTGACATCGTCGAAGCCACCGGATGTCTCCCATCATCGGTGAGCGCCTGCTCGGCGTGGGTTGGCCAGGCTTCCGAGCTGTTGGAGAACGAAGGCGAATGCGCCGAGCGCGGCTTCCTCCTCATACCGGGGGCATTCGAGCGTCTGGCGATGGGGGCCGATCTCGACGGAGCCGCCACCATGGCGGCGCGCGCAGTCGAGATCGGCCGTCGGTTCGACGACCGGGAGGTGCTGGCGCTGGCGTCGACGATTCACGGTCGCGTCGGTTTGAGATCGGGGAGGATCCCCGAGGGGATGGCCTCCATCGACGAGTCGGTGACGATGGTCCTCACCGGCGGGGTCTCTGCCCCGATTGCCGGGATCGTCCTGTGCTCGGCGGTCGAGGCGAGCGAGGAGGTCTTCGATATGCGACGTTTCGATGACTGGACTCGGGATCTTCTCGCTTGGTGTCGGCGCCAGCACGGACTGAGGGGCTTCCGGGCTCGGGCCTGCGCTCACCGGGCAACGCTCGACCAGCTCCAGGGACGATGGGACGAGGCACTGGAGTCGGCACTGGCAGCGTGCGAGGAGTCCCTCGCCGAGACAGACCCGATCGCCGCGGCGAGGGCACACTATCGCCGGGCTGAGATCTCCCGCCTGCGGGGTGACATGGCTGCCGCCGGGGTTGCCTATGAGGAGGTGAGCCGACGCGGTCTCGACCCCCAGCCCGGCCTCGCTCTCCTCCGCATGGCCGAAGGCGACATCGGCACCGCCGGGGCGTCGATCGATCGGGCCTTGGCCGAGGCCAACGGCTGGTGGCAACAGGCCCGGCTGCTCCCTGCCCGCATCGAGATACAGCTCCGTTCGGGAGATACGAGCGGGGCATCGGCGGCGTCTGAGGAGCTCTGCGAGACAGCGGGTCAGTGCGGCTTGCCCGCCCTGGAGGCGGCGGCACGACATGCCCGGGGCGCCCTCTCGCTCGCTCAGGCCGACCCATTGGAGGCGTTGACCCCGCTGCGCGAGGCGAGCCGGGTATGGCGGCACCTCGGCCTCCGATACGAGGAGGCACGGACCCGATCGCTCATCGCGCAGTGCTGCCAGATGCTCGACGACGAGGACACCGCTCGACTCGAATCCGATTCTGCAAACCGAGTCCTCGTCGCCCTGGGGGCGGATCCGGAAGTCGCCTCCTACCAGGTCGATGCCCGCGAGGCCTCTCCGGCTGCTCCCCAGGGGCTCACCCCGCGAGAGCTGCAGGTGCTGGAATTGCTCGCCTCGGGTCTCACCAACAAGGAGATGGCCGATGAGTTGGTTGTCTCGGTGAGGACCGTGGACTCCCATGTGAGCAGCATCTTGACCAAGGTAGGGGTGACCACGCGTACTGCCGCCACCGCCTTCGCCCACCGGCACTCCCTGGTGTGAGAGGGACGGCGGGGCCGATCAGCCGTGTCAGCAGAATCACCTACGGCCCGCAGGCAGAAATGGGTTGTTTCCACGACGACAGAGAGGGTCTGAGCCCGTACCTTGCTTCCCAGCACGACAGGAGGAGTCAACGACGATGCTCGAAGAATCCACGGTGAGGACCAGTTTCTCGGTCGACGACGTGGACCGCGCCGAGGAGTTCTACGGCGGGACCCTCGGCCTCGAGGTCTCCGGCGAGGCGGGGGTCCTGTGGCTGCATCTGGCCGGCGGGAACGACGTGCTGTTATACCCCAAGCCCGATCATGTTCCCGCCACCTTCACCGTCCTCAACTTCGTCGTCGAAGACATCGACGAGGCCGTGGACGGGCTCTCCGCTCGAGGTGTGCGCTTCCTCCGATACGACGAGTACGGCGCAGACGACAAGGGCATCGTCCGGCGGCCCGAACGCGACATCGCCTGGTTCACCGATCCCGCCGGTAACAATCACTCGGTAGTCCGCATGTAGCAGGCAAACCAGGCGCATCGGGGTCTATGACCCCACCCCGGGCGCGGGGTGGTCGCTGAGTATGCTGCCCCCATGGCCTACCCGGAACGTCTACTGAGCCCCGACGAGGAAGTCGTGATGGACTTCCGGCCCCACTGGAGCCGGATCATCAAGGAGATCGTCCTCAGCGTTGCCGTGGTGGTCATCCTCGTGCTCCTCGCCACGCTATTCGACTTCGAGTACCGCGGCTGGGTGATGCTCGGATTGGGGGTGATCTGGGTGCTGCTCGTCATCCGGGGCCTGCTGGCCTGGTGGTTCACCCAACACGTCATCACCAACGAGAGGGTCATCTATCGCGCCGGGATCCTGTCGCGGGAAGGCAAGGAGATCCCGTTGGAGGTCATCAACGATGTGTCGTTCCAGCAGTCTCTCTGGGAGAGGATGATCCGATCCGGTGACCTCCTCATCGAGTCGGCGGGGGAGATGGGCCAAAGCCATTACCGCGACGTCCCCAAGCCGGAGGACATGCAGACGGTCATCTATCGGGTACGGGAGGAGCGGATGATGCAACTGGAACGGGGCGACGCCGGCACGATCTCCAAGGCACAACAGCTCGAGATACTGGCCCGCTTGCACGACGAAGGGAAGCTGACGGATGAGGAGTTCGAGGCGGAGAAGCGCGCTCTCGGCAACGAGGTGACCTGATGTCCCACATGCAGGACTTCCCGCTGCTCCTGTCCACCCTCTACGACCGGGCGGTGCGGCTCCATCCCGATCGCGAGATCGTGTCGGTCGAGCACGACCTGACCGTGTCTCACACCACCTACCGGGATACCGATCAGCGGATCCGCCGCCTGGCCTCCGCCCTGGAGAGCAGGCTCGGAGTCGAGACGGGAGAGGCGGTGGGGACCTTTGCCTGGAACAACATCCGCCATCACGAGCTCTACTGGGCCCTGGCCAACACCGGGCGGATCTGCCACACCGTCAACATCCGCCTCTTCTCCGACCAGATCGCCTATGTGGTGGGTCATGCGGGCGACAAGGCACTCTTCGTCGATCCCGATCTCGTGTCACTCCTCGCTCCGCTCGTTCCCGAGTTGCCCACGGTGGAGCATTTCGTGGTGATGGGCGACGAGGCGGACGAGCGCCTCCCCGGGTCCGTCGCCTACGAGGAGCTCATCGAAGGTGCCGACGGGGTCGACGAATGGCCCGAGCTGGACGAGGGCTCTCCGATGATGCTGTGCTACACGTCGGGTACCACCGGCAATCCCAAGGGCGTTGCCTACACCCAACGCTCCACCTACATGCACACTGTCTCCAACCTGGCCAACTTCCCCATCGGTTCGGACGACAACGTCCTACCGGTGGTACCGATGTTCCACGCCGCGGCGTGGGGTTATCCATTCATGGCCACCACCCAAGGCGCCAAGCTCACCTATCCCGGTCCCGACCTGAGCCCGGAGGGGTTGGTGCGCCTCTTCTCGGAGGAGAAGGTCACCTTCTCCGCCGGTGTGCCCACGGTATGGCTGGGCGTTCAGCAGTATCTCACCGACCATCCCGAGGCGGACCTGTCGTCGATGCGGGCGTTCCTCTGTGGTGGGTCGGCGGTGCCACGGGCGATGATCGACTGGTACTGGAGGAACCGGGGAATCCTCGTCCAGCAGGGGTGGGGTATGACCGAGACGAACCCGGTCGCATCGGTGGCGACACTGAAGCCCCACATGGCCGACTGGGACTGGGAGCGCAAGCTCGACTACCTGGAGACGGCCGGCCTGCCGATACCGGGGCTGCAGGTGAGGATCGTCGACGACGCCGGAGAATCCCTGCCCCACGACGGCGAGGCCTTCGGTGAGCTGCTGATACGGGGCCCCTGGATCGCGGCGGAGTACTACCAGGACCCGCGTTCACCTCGATCGTTCGTCGATGGCTGGCTGCGAACGGGGGACGTCTGCAAGATCGATCCCGAGGGCTATATACACATCACCGATCGGGCCAAGGACGTCATCAAATCGGGCGGTGAGTGGATCTCCTCGCTCGATCTGGAGAACACGCTGATGGCGCATCCCGGGGTCGCCGAAGCAACGGTCGTGGGGCTCAAACACGCCAAATGGCAGGAGCGACCGGGGGCGTTCGTGGTCCGAGCCCCCGGTTCGGAGGTGACAGAGGAGGCATTGGTCGACTTCCTGGCCGGGAGAGTCGCCTCCTGGTGGCTCCCCGACAAGGTGATCTTCGTCGACGAGATTCCCAAGACCGGCACCGGCAAGTTCGACAAGAAGGTCCTGAGAGATCAGTACTCGGATCTGCTGCTGTGACCTAGGGGAGACCCCGTTGTCGGTTGTCAGTCATCGGTTCTTGCCTACCGAAAACCGACCACCGAAAACCGACTTCCGACTTCCGACTTCCGACTTCCGACTTCCGACTTCCGACTCATTCCACCTCGACGAGCTCGCCTGAGGTGAGGTCGAGCACGAACTCCTTGCTGCTGCGGGAGTCGGCGATCCAGCGCGCCACGCGTGCGCCACTCTGGCGCACGATCCACCAGGCGTAGTCCTCGGGATGGTCGAACTCGCGGCGAGCGTTCCGTGCCGCCTCGACCGCCTCGGCCTCGTCCACGAACGTTCCCAGGATCCGCTCTTCGGGTGGTGCGGTCGGCTCCTCTTTGCGGTCAACGAACTCGACAGCCTCGAACATACCCTTGCAGCTCCTCGCCTCACGGAGCGGAGGAGGCGGCCGGTCAGGTCGATGGTCGACCGGCTCAACCGTCCCTATCCACTCACTCTCCCAATCTACCGCATCACGATCCCTTCCCGAACCGTGTCGGGAGGCCCAGAGCTGCCGACCTAACCTCGTCCGGGATGCGATCGCTCCACGAGCTCTGGGGGTGGTCGGCGGTGGTAATCGACGGGATGACCGGGATCTGGGGGGTGGCGTTGGCCTGGCTGGGACGCCGGCCGTCCCGCTGGTTCTGGGCCGGTGTCGGCGTCGCCAGTTTCACCACCCTCGGCCAGGTGGCGCTCGGCGTCGTCATGACCGCATCAGGTGACTTCAGCGTCGGCGACCAGCACGTCTTCTACGGATTGGTGATCGCCTTCGCCTTCGCTTTCGCCTACATCTATCGCGCCCAGTTGAGACGGCGCCCCGCTCTCTCCTACGGTGTGTTCTTCCTGTTCGTGATGGGCCTCGGCTTGCGGGCGATCGCCACCGTCGGGCTGGACTTCTGACATCATGGCGGGCTAGGAGGAACTCATGCTGCTCACCGACAAGAAGCTCGTCGTCACCGGAGTGCTCACCGACGATTCCATCGCCTGGCATGTCGCCCGGGTGGCCCTGGAGGAGGGCGCGGACATCGTCTGCACCGGCTTCGGCCGGGGCCTGCGGCTGACGACACGGTCCGTGCAGCGTCTTCCCCGGGTCCCGGACGTGGTGGAGCTAGACATCAACGACCCATCCCAGGTGGAGGGCCTCACCGAGGATCTGGAAGCCCGCTGGGGTCGGGTCGATGGGGCTCTCCACGCCATCGCCTATGCTCCCGACGACGCTCTGGGCGGGAATTTCCTCCATACTCCTGCCGAGTCGGCCCAGACCGCGTTCGTCACATCGGCCTTCTCCTACAAGACGCTGGCGATGGCCGTGAAAGGGCTGATGGAAGCCGCCGGGGGCGGGTCACTGGTGACACTCGACTTCGACAACCGGCAGGCGTGGCCGGCCTACGACTGGATGGGGGTGGCCAAGTCCGCTCTCCAGTCCGTCACGCGCTATCTGGCCCGCGACCTCGGCCCCTCGGGGATCAGGGTCAACGCCGTCTCGGCGGGGCCTCTCGAAACGGTCGCAGCCAAGTCGATACCGGGCTTCGACACCTTCGATCGGGTGTGGAGCATGCGGGCGCCCCTCGGATGGGACCCGTCAGATCCTGATCCGGTGGCACGGATGATCTGTGTCTTGCTGTCTGACTGGGCCCCGATGACGTCGGGCGAGATCGTCCATGTGGACGGCGGCTTCCACGCCGTGGCGGCCGGGATCAACGAGGGATCGGAGCCGCCTGCCTAGCCAGAGGGAGGTCGACGATGAAGGTGGCTCCGCCGCCCGGTGTCTCGTCCACGTCGGCCCGTCCACCCATGACCTCTGCGAGGCTGCGAACGATCGACAGGCCCAACCCCGTCCCCCCGACCGAACGGGTCTGGGATGCCTCCACCTGGGTGAAGCGCTCGAACACCCGCTCTCGCTGATCGGGCGGGATCCCGGGTCCGTGGTCGACTACGCGGATCTCGGCCATGTCGCCCCGGATCCGGGTGATCAGCTCGATGGGGCTACCCGGGGCGTACTTGGAGGCGTTCTCCAACAGGTTGATCAAGATGCGCTCCAGGTGGTCGCGGTCGGCCACCACCGACAGATCCTCCGGTCGGATCTCGGTGGAGATCGATTCGGGGATCTGGAGGGCGGTGGACACATGGTCGACCACCGTGGTGAGACGAAGGGTCTCGTGGTTGACGGGGATGGCTCCCCGGTCGATTCGCGACACCATCAGAAGGTCCTCGATGAGTCGCTGCAGACGCCCGGCCTGGCGCCGGGCGGTGACGATCAGCTCCCGGGCGGTGTTGGCCTCGGGGGCGAGCTCGGGGCGGTTGACCGTGTCGAGTGAGCCGATGATCGACGTCAGGGGAGTACGCAGCTCGTGGCTGACCACCGACACGAAATCGGTCTTCATCTGAGCTACCTCCTCGAGGCGGCGATTCATCTCCGTCTGCTCCTCGTAGCGACCGATCTGGGACAGGACCAGGGCGGCGGGGCCGGCCAGGAACGCGAGCTGCTCGAGCTGCTCCGGACGGAAGGCACCGCTGACGGCGTCACCCACGGCGATGACCCCCACCGAGAACTGCTCCACCCGCAGCGGGGCGACCAGGGCACGTTCCAGTCCCAGTTCCGCCAGGAGGCCGTGGGAGCCGGAGGCGGGGTTGACGGGATCCACGAGAACAGGACGCCCCGACCGGAACACCTGGGGGAGGAGTCCCGCTTCGGCGACCCGCACCCGGGTGCGGCCGATGTCGAGGGGATAGCCGTTCACCCAGATCGGGCTCATCACCTCGAGAGCGTGATCCTCGGGAACGTAGAGGAGCACCACACCCACCTGGCCGTCCAGATAGCGACATATGGTGCCCACGAGCTGAGGAAGGACCTCTGACAGCGAATCACCCTGTGACAGTGTCGCCATCACGGCATACAGCCGTTCGAAGTCGATACGCTGGCGCTGGAGCTGGACGAACCGGTGACCGCTGCGCTCGACTGCCCGCTCGAACTCGACACCGAGTATCGACGTGGCCACCGCCACGGTCGCCAACGACATGAGGGGGACGATCAGCTCGGTCACATCGTTGGTCGAACCGGTGAGGAGGGCTGACAGCAGGACGGTTGCCGAGGCGAGCACGGTCACGAAGGCATGTCTCGGTCGTTCCAGGACCAACCCCGACAAAGCGACCAGCCCGAAGAAGATGGGCTGGGTTATCAATGCCAGCTCGGGCACCGTGGCCATCACCCCGGTGGACAACGTCACGCCGACGATCCAGCCCCAGGCCGCCCACCCGGCGTGGCGGCTTGCCATGAGGCGATCCCAGTCGACGAGGGCGGATATGACCAGCAGCAGGGCCACCGCCACTATCGGGACGAGAAAGCGTGTCTCCTGGAAGACCGATGTCCTCACCGCCTGGACCGCGAGGACGATTATGGCGATCCAACCCAGGGCGACCGAGCGGCGCTGGACAGACGCGCGAAAGCGCGTCATCGAACCCTCGCCGGTGTCGGCCGGCGAACCGGGAACTCTGATAGGGATCGTCATGGGGGTGCCCCACAGTATCCTCGAAAGGCTCCCCGGTCTCTATAGGTTCACTGTCCCGATGCCTCTCATAACGATCGACGGCGGTTCCCTCTTCGCGGAGAGGTTCGGTAGCGGCTCTCCGAGAGTCCTGGCCCTCCACGGTTGGGCCAGACGCGGCGCCGACTTCGCGGCGGCTCTCGAGGGCCTCGATGCCCTCGCCATCGACCTGCCCGGCTTCGGCGCCTCCCCTCCTCCGGCCACGGCCATGGGCGCCGCCGGCTACGCCGAGCTGATCGGCGCGGCGTGGGAGCTGTTCGACGCGCCTCCTGTGATGGTGGGTCACTCCTTCGGGGGGCGGGTGGCGGTGACTCGTCAGGCTCATCATCCGGGGTCGGCCAGAGGCCTGGTCGTGACCGCCAGCCCGCTGGTACGGCCGGCGCCAGGGCGGCGGCCCACCCTGGCGTACCGGATCATCCGGCTCGGCAACCGTATCGGTGTGGTTTCCGACGCCGCACTGGAGAGACAGCGGCGTCGCCGCGGCTCCAACGACTACCGGTCGGCGTCGGGGGTGATGCGGGAGGTCCTCGTAGCGACCGTCAACGAGTCCTACGAGGATGAGCTGTCGAAGCTGGGTGTGCCCGTACATCTCCTATGGGGAGCCGACGACACCGAGGTGCCGGTCGGGGTCGCCACCGAGGCCGCCCGTATTGTCGAGTCGTCGGGGTCTCCGGTCGAGGTCGAGGTGCTGGAGGGCATCGGCCACCATGTGCCGCTCCAAGCAGCCGAAGCCCTGCGCAGCGCCGTCATCAGGATGCTGGAAGGGAACCCCGGTTGCGGTCCGTGATAGTCGTCGCCCTGGCAGGCTCGGCGGTGCTGTCTTCTCTGCGGTGGCTGCGGGTCGCGCAGAGAGAGCACTACCTGGCCGGCTCGGTGATCAGGTTCGCCCGGCGCTGGTGGACGGCCGACTCCAGAGCTGTGACCCTGGCCGCCCTGACCGCCGTCGCCGTGGTCGCATCTACCTGGCAGCCGCCGGCAGCGCTGGTGGCAGCGGTGGCGGTGGCGATGGGGCCCCCCGGTCTCGGTGTCAAGGGGCGAACCTCGCCGCTGGCGTGGACCCCTCGTCTCAGGCGACTCGCGGTTGCCGTGGGGGCGATGGCCGCCGTCGGGCTCTCGATCGGATGGTCGAGTCGGCCGGTCGTGGCGGCGGTCACGGTGGCGGCGCTCCCGGTGCTCTTCGATGTCGCACTGGCGGTGCTCGCCCCCCTGGAGAGACGCCTGGGAGGACCGTGGGTGGCGACGGCCGCGGCAGCGCTTCGACGATCGGGCGCCGAGGTGGTCGCCATCACAGGGTCTTACGGCAAGACGACCACGAAGGGATATGTCGCCCAGCTGCTGGCATCGGAGCGACGTGTGCTGGCGAGCCCGGCCTCGTTCAACAACCGGATGGGGCTCGCTCGCGCCGTGAACGAGCATCTCGCTGGTGACGTCGACGTGTTCGTGGCCGAGATGGGCACCTACGGCCCCGGGGAGATCGCCGATCTCTGTAGCTGGATACCCCCCGACATCGCCGTCATCACAGCCATCGGACCGGTGCACCTCGAGCGATTCCGGACCGAGGAGCGAATCGTAGCCGCCAAGGCGGAGATCCTGGAAGGAGCCCGCGTCGCCGTCCTCAACGTCGACGACCCGAGGCTGGCCACCCTGGCCGAAACCCACGAGGCCCGGAGGAGGGTGATTCGCGTCGGGACGGCCGAAGGGCTGGACGTCACCGTGGCGGATGGCCGGGTGTTGGTCGGTGGAGAGGCAGTGGGCGACGCCCCCTCCCCTGGTCATCCCGGGAACGTCGCCTGCGCCGTGGGCGTGGCCGTGGCATTGGGTATCGAACCGGTAGCCCTCTCGCGGCGTCTCCCCGGCCTCTCCGAACCGGAGCACAGGCGTACCGTCGTGACGGGGTCCCGGGGAGTGGTGGTGATCGACGACACCTTCAACTCCAACCCGGCGGGTGCCCGGACGGCACTGCGGGTCCTGGAGGAAATGCCCGTGCCGGGGAGGCGGGTGGTGGTCACCCCGGGGATGGTCGAGCTGGGGCCCCGCCAGCACGAGGAGAACCGGGCGTTCGCGTTCGAGGCGGGACGCGTCGCCGACGAGCTCGTGGTGGTGGGCAGCACCAACCGGGAGGCGCTCTCGGAGGGTGCCTCGATGGCCGGGATGCGAACGACTCAGGTGGCCGACCGGGACCACGCCGTCTCCTGGGTGCGCGAGCATCTGGGGCAGGGAGACACCGTCCTCTACGAAAACGACCTCCCCGATCACTATCCGTGATGGGGGAGGTCATTCTCGGTCCCGCCGGGATCAGGGAGCCCACTGGTCGATGGTGAGTCCCACCACCTTCAGCGCGCCATCCTCGTAGGAGAGGGACACCAGCCAGCTCATCCAGTCGAGACCCTCATAACGGGCTTCATCTCCGGGGTCGTAGACGACCACGAAGGGGAATCCGCCGAACTCGGTGGGTACGGCGAACTCGACGGGACGTCCGTTGGGCCCTTCCACCGCCCGGTTGACGTGAAGTTGGCGGTCGGGATCGTCGTAGGTGTCGACGAATGTCTCCGCCACCGCCTCCGCGAAGGTCCGGGGCTGGATCTCGGGGCTTCCGGGTTCGAGGGCGTTGGAGCCCCAACGATAGGTGGTGGGATCGGCGAGGAGTCCGCGTATCTCCCCTACCTGGAACCGGATCGGTGAGTCGTGATGAGCCACCCACAGGCCCTTCTTCGACACCAGGTCGGTGAAGTCCTCACCCGAGGCGAACCGATCAGCCAGCTCCGCGACCACGGCCAACGGGTCGGTGCCATCGGGGAAGTCGTCGCCGGCCACAGACCGGGTGAGATAGAACCCGTTCACCCAGCCCGGCCCCGCCGGGGTCGATATCCGCATCCATGTCGATGACCCCACCGTCGCCGACTCACCGGTGGTACGAACCGCCACACCGCCGAGCAAGCGCCCGATGATCTCTCCCTCCACGCCGGCGGCGTCACGGACGTTGAGGAAGTCGTCGCCGGCGACCAGGACCACCCTGTGGACGGCGGGATCTCCGATCCTCACGATGGGTAGGTCGTCCTGGTCCCAGGTGCTCGAGCCCGAGCCCTCGTGCGTGGCCCCGATCGGCACCGCTCCGGTGAAGTCGCTCCGGGTGAGCGGCGAACCGACCAGCACCCCCTCACCGGAGAAGTACTCGATACTCTCGCCGTCTAGCAGCAGCTGGACCCGATCGATGCTGTCGAACTCCGTCAACGTGTAGACGAGCTGGGCAAGCCGTCCCAGCACCGAAGCCGAACCACCTCCCGCCTCGAACTCCCGCGACATGTCCACCCGGGCGAGACCCGAGGAGACGGCCACGCCCAGGACGAGGCTGTCGGCGGGGAACTCCGTTGAAAGACCGGCGGCGTGTTCGGGAGCGTCGGGGCCGGCTATCAAAGCGTCGAGAGCTGCCCTCGCCACTGCGCTCGTCGTGGTCGGGCGCGTGGTCGGGATCGCCTCACCCGAATCGTTCAGGAAGAAGACCGTAATGGTCGCCGCCCGCGGCTGGGTGGGCCCGGCGGTCGTGGGTGTTCCCGGCACGGTGGTGGTAGGAGTGCTGTCGGTGACCACGGTGCTGGTACTGACCGGGGGGGTGGTCGTGTCCGGACCCGGCGACGTGGCGGGTGTCGTTGCCGTGGTCGGCACCGTCAGAGGGCCGCCGCTCTGAGCGCCCGATGAACCGCAGGCCGACACGAGAGCCAGAACGGAGATGAGAGGGATGAACCTACGCAAGATCACTCCTTGTCCGAGTTTCATCCATCAGAGTGAGGCAGAGGAATCGCAGAGCCGTCACCGTCGTGTAACAGTTCCCCAACAGGTACACGGAGCGTCATCGACAGGCCGCCCCCCGGCCGGAGGTCGGCTCGCAGGTCGCCTCCGAGGCGATGGGCGTGCTGGGAGGCGATCGCCAGTCCCAGACCCGTACCCGCGCTCCGTGCCGGGTCCCCGGTGGAGAAACGTTCGAAGAGGCCATCGAGGCGGTCGGGATCGACACCCGGGCCCCTGTCGGCCACCTCGACTACGAGATGGCGGGCCTGGAGGGAGGCGTTGACGGTCGTTTCCGCGCCGGGGGCGTGCAGCCGGGCGTTGTCGAGGAGGTTGCCCACGATCCTCTCCAGCGCCCGCGGGTCCGTCGCGATCGGGTGGGTGACATCGGAGACGACGGTCGCACCCGGGTGGCGGCCTCCCGCCAGAGCCTCCAGAAAAGCAGTGACGTCCACGTCGGTCATCTCGGCGCCCGTCTCCCCGCTGTCGAGGCGCGACATCTCCAGCAGATCTTCGACCAGATGACGCAACCGGGCGACGTCGCCGTCGAGCATCGCCGCGATGGCGCGATGGTCGTCGTCGACCTCGGTCGCCGATCCCAGCTTGTCTGCCAGGATCCGGGCCTCGTTGACCAGGCCGGTCAGTGGCGTGCGCAGCTCATGGGACACGTCCGCCACGAAACGTCGCTCGCGTGATCGGGCCTGTTCCAGCTCTTCGATCGTCTCGCTGAGGGAGCGGGCCATACGGTTGAAGGAGTCCGATAGCTGACCGAACTCGTCGCCGCCTCCTGCGGGCAGGCGCACACCGAGGTCGCCGTCCGCCATCCTCTCGGCGGCCTCCCGTGCCGCCGAAACCGGAACGAGCAGTCGGTGGGCCAGCCCGGACGCCACCAACGAGCCGATTAGAACCGCGGCGGTACCTGTACCTGCGATCACCCAGATGATCTGCCGGATGATGTCGGAGATCGCCGCAGTCGATGTGACGAAGAAGAAGTTCGGTCCCGAGGGCGGCAGGCGTGCCGCCGTGACCAGCACCGGGCCACGCAACGAACCCGTGAACTCATATCCGATCTCCCCGCCGTCGGCGATCTCACGGAGATCGTCGGATACGTCGGCCTGGCCGGCACCGGTTGAGAGTCTCGCTCCGTCGTCCATCTCGACCCAGACCCCGTCGATCTCCCGGCTCAGGATCCGGTCGAGGACTCCTGAGTCCTCCACCTGGGCCGCGGACGGTGACGCCCCCAGCCCCGCGGCCGGAGCGAGGACCGTGAGATTGAACTCGGCGGAGGCGACGGCGTTGGCCACCAGACGGCCGCGGAGTGATCGATCGACGAGGACGGCGGAGGCCGTCCCCACGATCGTGACTGTGACTGCGATCACGCCGATGAGGGACCAGATGAGGCGGCGGCGAAGCCCTACCCCCGTGCTCATCGGGCGGCGCGGTACCCGAAGCCGCGTACGGTCTCGATCAGCTGCGGTCGGGATGGGTCTCGTTCCAGCTTCGCTCGCAGCCGCTGGATCGCCACGTCGACGAGGCGGGTGTCGCCGACGGCGGGGTAACCCCACACGTTCTCGAGCAGCAGCTCGCGGGTGAAGACCCGACCGGGTCGGGACGCCAACTCGACGAGCAGCCGAAACTCGGTGGGCGACAGGTCGATCTCCCGGCCGTCACGGACGACACGATGTCCGCCCACATCGACTGTGACATCCCCGACCGCCAATGACTCCCGGCCTTCGGTGCGGGCCGACTTGCGCAGCGCGGCCCGCAACCGGGCCACCAGGATCGGCATCTCGAAGGGCTTGGTCACGTAGTCGTCGGCTCCCAGCTCCAGGCCCACCACGACATCGCTGGTGCCGTCCCGGGCCGTCAGCATCACCACCGGCGTCGCCGACGACTCCCGTATCGAACGCAGGACCTCCAGGCCGTCGCGGCGGGGCAGCATGACGTCCAGGACCACGGCGTCGGGTCGGTCCTTGCGGAAGCAGGCGAGTGCCTCGTCTCCGTCTGCGGCGGTCACGACCCCGAAGCCGGCGTCGCTGAGCCCGATCCGCGTGATCTCGCGGATCGATCGATCGTCTTCGACCAGGAGGATGAGCCCATCCACATCGCCAGTATGACAACGCCTGCGGCCCCGATGAACCATCATCGGCGGGACGGGCCGTACCATCTCGACCATGACAGAGGCCGCCGTCCTCTTCGGAGGGCCAAGTGATGAGCACGACATCTCGATCCTGACCGGGCTTCAGGTCGCCCGTGCGCTTCCCGGCGACCCGGCGGCTCTCTATTGGGCGAAGTCGGGGGAGTGGTATCGGGTCGACGCCGCCGCGGAGGCGGAGGACTTCGTCGACGGTGTGCCCCGGAGAGCGCGTTCGCTGTCGTTCGTGGCGTCCCCGGGAGGCGGGTTCCTCGAGAAGAGAAAGGCTCTCGACTTCGAGGTGGCCGTTATCGCCTGCCATGGCGGGCCAGGGGAGGACGGAACCCTGCAGGGGTCGCTCGACCTGGCCCGGATCAAGTACACGGGACCCGGCCAGGCTGCATCTGCACTGGGAATGGACAAGTTCGCGTTCGGGGCGGTGATGGCCGTCGCCGGGCTCCCCACCCTCTCCCGGATCCTCCTGGCACCCCGGACCGAGCCACTCATTCCCTTCGACGGGCCCTACATCGTCAAGCCGCGATTCGGGGGCTCTTCCATCGGCATCGAGGTGGTCGAGGACCGTGAAACGGCGGTCGCTCTGGTCGAACGTTCCCCTTTCTACGCCCAGGGGGGCGTGGTCGAGCCTTTCCTGGCCGGTAGCCGTGACCTCCAGGTAGCCGTCCGCACCCATCCTGCGGTGGAACTCTCGGCGATAGAGGCCCCCTCCCGGGCTGAGGGCGGCATCTACGGCTACGACCAGAAATACCTGGCGTGGGGCGGTGAGGTGTCGTCGGGAAGAGAGCTCCCGGCGAGTGTCGACGACGAGGTGTCGGCGTCGTTGAGGGACCTGGCACGGCAGGTAACTGGGGTGGCCGGGATCAGGGGCATCGCCCGGATCGACTTCCTGGAGAGGGAGGGGGAGCTGTGGGTGAACGAGGTCAACACCATTCCCGGCTCGATGGCGGCGTACCTGTGGATCGACCCTCCTCTGGCGCGCCGGCGGCTCTTCGAGGACATGGTCGCGGAGGCGGCGGCGGCCCCTGCCCGCAGCTACTCGACCAGCGGTTCGGACGGGACGGCTCTCCGCAACGCCGGCACCATTGCTTCCAAGCTGGGATGACCCTGGTGTGGGCTAGAGGTTCACCACGGGGCAGGTGAGGGTCCGGGTGATTCCCTCGATCGCCTGGATCTTGGCGACAACGAGCTTGCCGAGGGCATCCACATCGTCGGCGGTGGCCTTGACTATCACGTCGTACGGGCCCGTCACGTCGTCGGCGGTGTCCACTCCGGGAATCTCCCGGACCTCTTCGGCAACCAGGGCCGCCTTGCCCACTTCGGTCTGGATGAGCACATAGGCCTGAACCACTAACCCTCCTGTTGTCTCGGGTGGTGGGGGACTATACCGGTGGCTGCCCGGGCGTGCCTCCCCGGACCGAACGCGGCGGCGAATGCCGGCAGGCAGCTGTGGGTGGCGGGCAGCTCAGGGCGACGGTGTGAGGGGTCAGTAGGAGTCCTGGCCGACCCGTACGTTGGAGACGTAGGAGGATCCCTCCTCCTCGGTCAGGTCGAAGACGATCCGTTGCCCCTGACGTAGGGTGCGGAATATGGAGCCGCGCAGGGAGCCGGGCCGGAGGTAGACCTCCTGGTGGTCGTCGTCCCTGACGACCACACCCACTCCGGAGGCGGGATCGTAGGTCTGGACGACGCCCTGGACGGCCAAGGGACGATCAGGCCTTCTCGACCTTGCCGGCGCGGATGCACGAGGTGCAGACCCGGGCCCGGCGTGTGTTGGATCCATGCCGGACACGGATCCGCTGGACGTTGGGCAGCCAGCGTCGGTTGTTGCGCTTGTGGGAGAAGCTGACGGACTTGCCGTAGCTGGGCCCCTTCCCACAGATTTCACAGTGGTATGACATTTCGGGGGAACTCCTGGGGAACGGAGAAGGATACCCGCGGGGTGTAGTCGGGAGCGAATCTAGTTGGAGGACGCCACCCTGCCGGGTCGGTATCCTCCCAACCCGTGAGCTTGTCACCACTGGACGTGAAGAAGGTGTTCTCGGTCTATCAGAGGCTGTTGAACACCTATCGGCACGCCCTCAACGACCTCAACGTGTACCCGGTGCCCGACGGTGACACCGGCTCCAACCTGGTTTCCACGGTCGACTCGGTGGTTCGCCACCTGGAGGAGGCCAGCACCATGGACGAGGTGATGACCGCTCTCGGGCACGGGTCCCTCGTCGGAGCCGCCGGCAACTCGGGGGTGATACTCTCTCAGGTCCTGCGGGGCCTGGCCGAGTCGCTGCGTCCGCGAGGGACGGTGGAGGCAGAGGACATGGTCGAAGCTCTCGCGGCGGCCTCGACTGCTGCCTATCGGGCTGTCGAGCGGCCCGTGGAGGGAACCATTCTCACCGTCCTCGAGGCGTCGGCCCAGGCGGCGAGCGAGGTCGGGACCCGGGCAGGCGACCTGGGAATCCTCCTCGATGCCGTGTATGCCCGCGCTGTCTCCGCCCTGGAGGAGACCCCCGAGCTGCTCCCGGCACTCAAGGAGGCAGGGGTGGTCGACGCCGGCGGGGCCGGCTACCTGCTGCTGGTGGCCGCGTTCGTGGAGGTGACGACCGGCACCGGGCCTGAGCTGCCCGACCGGCTCCTCACGGCTCAGCCCGAATCAGCTCTCGTGGACACCACCGGCGCCGGCCGCCTGGGGCCACGATACGAGGTGATGTACTTCCTGGAGGCCCCCGACGAGCAGGTTGCGGTGTTCCGACGACGCTGGGCGGATATGGGCGACTCGATCGTGGTGGTGGGTGGGGATGGACTGTGGAACTGCCATATCCACACCGACGACATCGGTGCCGCCGTCGAGGCAGGCGTCGAAGCGGGGAGGCCCCGGGGAATCCGCATCACCGATCTCCGTGACCAGGTGGGCGCCCTGGAGGCGGATGTGGCGGCCGGAGGCTTCAGCCCCCTGCCAGAGGTGCTGGCGGCCCCGATAGGTGTGGTGGTGGTGGCGTACGGGGCTGGGCTGGTGGAGCGGTTCCGCCGGCTCGGGGTCCAGCAGGTGGTGCTGGGAGGCCAGACCGCCAACCCCAGCGTGGAAGACGTGCTGGCCGCCGTGGAGGATGCGCCCGCCCGGGTGGTGGTGGTCCTGCCCAACAACAAGAACGTCGTTCCCGTCGCCGAGCAGGTGAACGGTCTGACCACGAAGACGGTGGAGGTGGTGCCCACCCGCAGTATCACCCAGGGTCTGGCGGCGATGCTCGGGTACGTTCCCGGCGCCACGGACGTGGAGGCCCTGCTGGAGGACATGGCCGTGGCGGCGGGTGCCATCGACTTCGGGGAAGTGACCCGGGCCGTCCGCCCGGCCAAGGTCGACGGATGGACCGTGAAGGAGGGAGACTGGCTGGGGGTCGCCGACGGGCGGGTGGTGGTGGCCGACCAGGATCGTTTCGCAACGCTGCGGGGCCTGGTGGCGGCGATCCTCCCCCGTCAGGCGGAGCTGGTCACCGTCTACACCGGCGAGGGGGCATCCCGTTCCGACACCAAGGCGCTGGAGGCCTGGGTCGTCGACACCCACCCCGGCATAGAGGTGATGGCCGTGGAGGGGGGACAGCCCGTGTATCCCTATCTGATCTCAGTGGAGTGACCGGCCGGTGGCCACGCTGAGCCGTCTGGCGTCGGTTGCAGTCGGCGAGGTGAAGAGCCTCCGCGGCAAGCGGGGCGCCGCTCTGCACCGGGCCGGAATCCACACGGTGGGGGACTTGCTGATGCATGTTCCCCGGGCCTACATCGACCGTTCCCGAAGAGTGCCCATAGCGGAGATCCCCCTCGACGAGGAAGTGACCGTCGTCGTGAAGGTCCGTACGGTGTCGGTGCGCAAGCCACGTCGCAACCTGGCCATCGTCGAAGCATCGGTGACCGACGGCAGCTCGGCGATGAAGGCGGTCTGGTTCAACCAGACGTACCTCGCCCAGGAACTCGACACCGACTCGGAGGTGGCGTTGTCGGGGAAGGTCGAGCGGTACGGGAAGCGGCTGCAGATGAAGAACCCCACCGTCGACAAGCTCTCGTCGCCGAGCGAGCCGCTGGCAACGGGAAGGGTCGTGCCGATCCACCCGGCTGTCGGGGAGGTGACACCGGGCGTCATCAGAAGGGCGATCCACAACGCCTTGCAGCGCAGCCGGCCCGTTCCCGACGTCGTACCGGCAGCGATCGTGGAGACCGCATCCGTGGTCGACCGGGACTGGGCGCTGGGTGCGATCCACTTCCCGGACAGCATCGAGGATGTCGAGCCGGCCAGGAACCGGCTGGCGTTCGACGAGCTGTTCCGGCTGGAGGTTGCTCTGGCCCTGCAGAAGAAGCGTCAGGAGACCGAATCGCGGGGGGTTGCCCACAGCGGCGATCGGTTCCTCCGTGACCGGTTCCTCTCCGGCCTTCCCTATGACCTCACGGCCGCCCAACGCCGTGTCCTGGCCGAGATCGATGCCGATCTCGGCCGTCCCCACGCCATGCATCGGCTGCTGCAGGGGGAGGTGGGTTCGGGTAAGACGGTGGTGGCGGTGGCCACGCTTCTCTCGGGAGTGGAAGGGGATTGGCAAGGAGCGATCATGGCGCCCACCGAAGTGCTCGCCGAGCAGCACTACCTGGCCGTGAGCGATCTCCTCACCCTGGCAGGTCTCGACCCCGAGATCGAAGGCGAAGGAGCTGGTTTGGGGATGGAATCGCTGTTCGGCGAACACGAGTCACCCGCCGTGCGCATCGCCCTCCTCACCGGGACCAGGGCGCTGCTGTCCCATCGGCCGTCCGCCTCCCGCTCCCAGGTGCTGGAGGCGATACGGTCGGGAGAGGCTCAGCTCGTGGTGGGAACCCACGCCCTGATCCAGGAAGGAGTCGTGTTCCACCGGCTGGGTGTGGCGGTGGTGGACGAGCAGCATCGCTTCGGCGTGGCTCAGCGGGTGGAGCTGCGGGACAAAGCCTCGGGTGTAGACCCCGATCTGCTGATCATGACCGCCACGCCCATTCCCCGCACGCTCTCGATGACCCTGTACGGCGATCTCGACGTGTCGGTCATCGACGAGATGCCACCGGGCAGGACGCCTGTGGCAACGCAGCTAGTGGGGGGAGAGCACCAGGAACGAGTGTGGGAGGCGGTACGCCGGGAGGCAGCCGGTGGCCGTCAGGCTTTCGTCGTCTGTCCGCTGGTGGAGGAGAGCCCCAAGGTAGAGGCGGCGTCCGCCACTGCCGAGTACGAGCGGCTGCGGGGCGTCCTGGAGGGTCTCCGCCTCGGTCTCATCCACGGCCAGCTTCCACCCCGGGAGAAGGAGGAGGTGATGGCGGCTCTCCGGGGCGGGGAGATCGACGTGCTGGTGTCCACCACGGTCATCGAGGTGGGGATCGACGTTCCCAACGCCACGGTCATGGTCATCGAAGATGCCGACCGCTTCGGCCTGTCGCAGCTGCATCAGCTTCGGGGGCGGGTGGGACGGGGCGACCAGCCGGGGACGTGCTGGTTGATCGCCGACCCGTCCACCGAGGAGGCCGAGGCCCGAATCGCCGCCATGGTCTCCACCAACGACGGATTCGTCCTCGCCAGCGAGGACCTCAGGATCAGGGGACAAGGAACCGTGTTCGGGATGCGCCAGTCGGGTATGACCGACCTGCACCTCGCCGACGTCCTGCGCGACTTCGACCTGCTGGAGGTGGCCCGTCGGGAGGCGTTCGCCCTCGTCGATGACGACCCGGGCCTGGAGGGCCATCCCGAGCTGGCCGAGGAGATCCGCGCGCTCCTCGGTGAGGACGTCGAGCGCCTCTTCACCAAAGCCCGCGCCTGATGTCAGAGGAGGGCGTGGGAGCGGAGGGTGTCGAGGTCGCATATCTCCAGGGCGCCTTCGTGGGTGGAAGCGAGAATCACCTTAGGTGCCTGTCCCGCCTCGTAGGCCTCCTGCCAGCGAGAGGCACACAGGCACCAGCGATCCCCCGGTTTCAAGCCTTCGAACCCGTAGGTGGGCATGGGCGTCGACAGGTCGTTGCCCACAGACCTGGAGAACTCCAGGAACTCGGCGGTCATCTCGGCGCATACCACGTGACGGCCGATGTCCTCGGGGCCCGTGTTGCAGCACCCGTCCCGGTAGAAGCCGGTCAGCGGGTCGAGAGCACATGGCATCAGCGGTTCCCCGAGCACGTTGTTGGCCATGCCGTCATGGTGGCAGACGTGTTCCTCTAGCGTGGCAGGTATGCGGATCATCACGGGCTCTGCCAAGGGACGTCGTCTCGTCGTCCCCGATCCCGACGAGACCCGGCCGGCGACCGATCGGGTCCGGGAGGCGGTCTTCTCGGCGATCGGTGCCTGGGTCGAGGGCGCCCGGGTCCTCGACCTCTACGCCGGCTCGGGGTCCTACGGTCTCGAAGCCCTCAGTCGCGGCGCCGACGACGCCACCTTCGTGGAACGGGGACGTTCGGCCATCGATGCTCTCCGCCGGAACGTCGCCGCTCTGGGGATAGGGGGAACGGTCATCTCCTCGACGGTCGACGGTTTCCTCTCCTCACCTGGCGGGAATACCTACCATCTCGTCTTCATCGACCCACCCTGGGATCTCGCCACCGACCAGATCGACCGCCAGCTCCGCCTCGTCGACCCGATCCTGGAGCCGGACGGTGAGGTGGTAGTGAGCCGCCGGGCGAAGGATCGGACCCCCTCGCCCCCCGAAAGTTGGCGGGTTGCCGCCGATCGACGCTACGGCGACACCAGAATCTACCGCTACGTCAAGGAAGTCGAGGAGACATGACGACAGCACTGTGCCCGGGCAGCTTCGACCCCCCGACCAACGGTCATGTCGACGTGATAGGTCGCTCTCGTCAGATCTTCGACCGAGTGGTGGTGGCGGTGGTCGCCAATCCGTCCAAGGAGCCGATGTTCTCCGTGGAGGAACGCAGTGCGATGATCGTCGACGCCTTCGACGGGGATGTCGAGGTGAAGACCTTCGATGGTCTATTGGTGGACTTCGCTCATCAGGTGGGCGTCGACGTCATCGTGAAGGGGCTTCGGGCGGTTAGCGACTTCGACTACGAGCTGCAGATGGCCCAGATGAACCGCTCCATGGCGCAGGTCGAGACGGTCTTCCTCCCCACCAATCCCGAATGGTCGTATCTGTCCTCGTCCTTGGTGCGTGAGGTTGCCAGACTGGGGGGGTCATATGAGGGGCTCGTGCCCGAGCACGTGGCCCGGGCGCTCGAGGAGCGATTGCGATGACCTACAACGACGATCATCAGACAGAAACGGTCGAAGACGAGCCGCAACACCAGCCCGACGAGCATCGGGAGGACGCCGACGGCTACGCACCCTCCTCTCAGGAGGTGGTGGCGGGGGCCATCGACGCTCCCCGCCCCCGGGCGTCGGTTGGCGAGTTGCAGGACATGGTGGACGACCTGATCGCGCACCTCCACGAAGCCAAGACGATGCCCTTGTCGTCGAGTGTTCTCGTCGACCGCGAACAGTTCCTCGTGATGCTGGAACGGCTGCGCGACGAGCTACCCGACGAGTTGCGCGCAGCCCGCTGGATGGTGCGGGAGCGGGAGGCATTCATCGCCCGCACCAACGAGAAGGCCCAGGACATCATCGACAAGGCGAAGGTGGAATCGCGGAGACTCGTCTCGGAGTCACACATAGTCGCCGAGGCCGTAGAGGAGGCGAACATGCTGGTGCGAAGAGCGGAAGGGGAGGCGCGGCGTCTCCGGCTGGAAGCAGAGGACGAGATCGAGCAGAGCCTCGAGAGGGTGGAGAACCTGCTCAGCGAGCTCCTGGGCAAGGTGCACTTCTCCCGCGAGGAACTGCATCGCGCCCGTCCCAAGCCGCCGGATGTCCCGTTGTGAGCGGCATGCGGCTCCCGGTGGCGGACCTCATCGACAAGCCCGGCGAGCGGAGGTCGGAGGAGGGGACGGTCGACCTCGCGCTGAGCGTGGGAGAGTCCCGGGTCGACGACGCGGCGGCGGTCAGCGCCGTCCTGGAGGGGATCGACTCGGGGGTACTCGCCCGCTTCACAGCGACGGTGAGGGCGCGGTTGGTGTGCACCCGGTGCCTGTCGGAATGGCACGACCGGATCGAGGCGTCGGCGGTGCAAGTCTACGAGAACGAGCCCGACGAGGACGGCTACGCCCTCGGCTCCGACGACACCGTCGACCTGTTCGGTCCCGTGCGCGACGAGATCGCCCTGGCGGTTCCAGTGCGACCGCTCTGTCGACCGGACTGCGCGGGACTTTGTCCGACGTGCGGAACCGACTTGAATGAGGATCCCTGCGGCGGTCACGACGATCCCTCCAGCTCGCCTTTCGCCGTCCTGCAGGGCCTTTTCGATCCCCCCGACCACTGACGACGGAGGAGTGCTGCCATGGCGGTGCCCAAGAAGAAGATGTCACGCAGCCGCACCCGGCAGCGTAAGGCCGCCTGGAAGGTCGGCCGGCCCACCACGTCGACCTGCCCGCAATGCAAGGCCACGAAGCTGCCCCACCGGGCTTGCTCCAACTGTGGCCACTACAAGGGCCGTGAGGTCATAGAGGTCGATTGACCCTTGTCACTGATAGCCCTCGACGCCATGGGCGGGGACCACGCCCCCGCTGAGCCGGTGGCCGGAGCAGTAGCCGCAGCCGCCGCCGGGGTCGAGGTGATGCTGATAGGGGACGAATCGGCTGTGTCGGCCGAGCTGGAGGCCCGCGGCGCCGAACTCCCCGTGGTCCACGCCCCCGACGTGGTCGGCATGGGCGACGACCCGGCTCGGGCCCTCCGGGAGAAGCCGTCGTCGTCGGTGTCGGTCGCGGCCCGCATGGTTCGGTCGGGGGAGGCAGCCGGTTTCGTGTCGGCCGGTTCGACTGGTGCATCGCTGGCGGCGGCCGCGATCCTGGTGGGTCGGGTCGCCGGTGTCTCCCGTCCCTCCATCGCGTCGCTGTGGCCGACGCCTCCCAGCCCCACCGTCGTCCTGGACTCGGGAGCCAACCCGGACGTCAAGGCCGAACATCTCCTTCAGTTCGCTCTGATGGGAACGGTTGCGGCCGAGGTATTCCTGGGGCTGGAGGTACCCCGGGTGGGCTTGCTTTCCAACGGCGAGGAGAAGGGCAAGGGCAGGACATTGGAGAGAGCGGCCTACGAGCTGCTCTTGGAGTCGGGCTTGAACTTCGTCGGCAACGTCGAGGGTCGTGATGTCGGAACGGACCGGGCCGACGTCATCGTGACCGACGGCTTCACCGGCAACGTGTTCCTGAAGGCAGTGGAGGGCACCGCTCGTATGGTGGCGAGAATGACCGCCGACGCCATCTCTCATTTGGACCCCTCGGCACGCGAGCAGGTGATCTCGATACTCCACGAGCTGCACACCCGTCTCGACCCCGAAACATACGGCGGAGGCCATCTCCTGGGAGTGTCGGGTGTGGTGGTGGTCTCCCATGGCTCCTCCACCGCTCGATCGATCGAGAACGCCCTCCGCATGGCCCGGGACGGGGCAGAGGCGGACCTGGTGGAGCGGATCACTGCCCGGGTCGCCGCCGGATGAGCGGGGTGGCCGATCTGGAGTCGGCCATCGGCCACGAGTTCTCCAACCGGCGGATCCTCGACGAGGCGCTGACCCACAGCTCTTACGCCTCTGAGCATTCCGACGTCGGCCACAACGAGCGCTTCGAGTTCCTCGGCGATGCCGTCTTGCAGATGGCGGTCACCGAGTTCCTCTTCGCGGCATTTCCCGAGCTTCCCGAAGGCCAGCTGGCCAAGATCAGGGCGGCGTCGGTCAGTGGTGCCGAACTGGCGGTGGTCGCCCGGACACTGGATCTGGGCCGGTACCTGCGTCTCGGAAGAGGTGAGGAGGCGTCCGGCGGCCGGGACAAGGACTCGATCCTCGCCGATGCCATGGAGGCTGTGCTGGCAGCCCTCTACCTCGATGCCGGATACCCGACCGCCCGGGGCATCATCATGCGACTGTGGGAGTCGAGGGTCCGGGCGAAGGCGAGCTCGCCGGGTCGCCGGGACTACAAGACCAGGCTGCAGGAGCTCCTGGCCAGCGATCAGCGGCGCCCCGAGTACGAGGTGCAAGGCTCGGGTCCCGACCATGCCCGTGTCTTCAGAGCGGTTGTCCGCGTGGGAGACGAGGAATGGGGGGAGGGCAGCGGCCGGTCGAAGAAGGAGGCGGAGCAGGACGCGGCCCGTCGGGCCCTGGAACGGTGGGGACGGACGGGGTCCTGAGGCCTGCCCCTAGTCACCCCGTCCTTCCTTCTCTACCAGGAGCTGCAGCAGGAACGCCTCGTCGTCGAGGTCACGGCCACCACCCACCCGGGGACGAAGCCGTGCCGCCAGCTCGGTCGCCAGATTGTGGCGGGCTTCGACCTTGAGATCCTGTCGGCGCATCGCCCAGCGCCGGACGAGCCCGATCTCAGGGTCCCCCACCGCCGACACATCCCAACCCCTGACGTCGCTCGAGGGTGTCGGGGCGGGGGCAGCGGCGACGGGTATCCGGTCGCGCACAACCACTGTGCCGGCAACCAGATCCCCCAGGCGCTGATTGCGTGTCGAGGTGACCACCGCGATGGCGCCGATTGCGTAGGCAGCGGGCAGGAAGTCGATGAGTCGCATAAGCGTGCGCAGGGTCACCGCCGTCAGCGTCAGCGCAGAGCCATCGACGGTCACCACCCGGATGCCGAAGGCCGCCTTGCCCGGCGTTCGACCACCGTTCAGGGCCTCGAAGACGATGTAATAACCCACCACTATCGCCACCACGACCAGCGTGCCGACGCCGAGGAGGAACACCCCCAGGTCGGGGGATACGACCGCCCCCGCCAGGCTGATGGCGATCGTCACAGCGAGCAACAGAATCCCCTGCAGGACGACGTCGATGACCGTGGCACCGAGACGGGAACCGAGCCCCGCTAGCGTCAGGTCGATCGACACTCCTTCCGGGGTTTCGATGGTTAGGCGATCCTCGAGGTGCATGTGGACACGCTACGTCGGTTCGAAAGCGACCGCCAGCCCCGCTGGAGGGAGCTGGAAGAGCTCCTGGAGGAGGCGGGTCGGCGGCCGGAGCGCCTGGGAGGCGAACGGATCCGGCGTCTGGCGGCCCTGTACCGGGCGGTGGCGGCCGACCTCGTAGCCGCCCGCCGCCACTTCCCCGGGGACCCGCTGGTTGATCGATTGGAACGGCTCGTCAGAGCCGGTCAGGGCCTGATCTACGAACGAAGCAACCGCCGCGGGAACCTGATCGACTTCTTCGCCGACCGCTACTGGGTACTGCTGTGGGAGAGACGTCGGGCACTGGCCCTGGCGGGCGTGGTCCTCTTCATTCCCGGAGTCGTCATGGGGCTGTGGGCAGTTAGCGCACCCGAAACGGTGGCGGGGCTGGTACCGGTCGAATTCCTCTGGGTGATGGAGGCCGACACCACCGATCAGGGTCTGGGGGCGGTCGGCCTGGCGGGATTCAGCACGTTCGTGCTCACCAACAACATTCGTGTTGCCCTGACGGCCTTCGTGGCCGGGATCACCTGGGGGGTGGGAACAGCCCTGTTGATCGGCTACAACGGTGTGCTGTTCGGTGCGTTGACCGGACTTGCCGCCGGTGCCGGCAACCTGGCGCTGCTGGGAGAGGCGACGATGGCCCACGGCGTGCTGGAGCTGTCCTGCATCATCGTGGCCGGGGCTGCCGGCCTCAGCCTGGGACGGGCGATGCTCCGTCCCGGCCACCGCACGAGGACCGAGTCGATGGCACATGAGGCGCGCCAGTCGCTGCTCCTGGCGGGCGGGACGGCACCGTGGCTGGCGGTGGCGGGGCTGGTGGAAGGGTACGTCAGTCGGGTGGGGTTGTCGCTGGCACCGACGGCGGTGGTGGGAGTGGTCCTGGGGGCCACCTTTTGGATCCTGCTGTGGTGGCGCGGCGGGGCTTTCTCTGGACCGTGACGAACGGTCTCCCTCTTCTTTGGTTGCCTGCGAACGCTATCCGTTCGCAGGCAACCAGAAGGGTTCAGAGACGTGCCCGTCGCTTGGCGCGCAGGTAGGCGGCCACGCACCGGGAGGGGAGGAGGTCGGGAGCGACGTCGATCACCGTGGCTCCATAGCCGTCGAGTCGCGTCGCCACTCGCCGGCGCGACGTCTCGATGTCTATCGCCGTGGCGGTCCGGAAGGCGTCCTCGACCGAAGAGGCGGGCGTCGACAGTGCCGCCGAAACGGCCGGGTCGGCGACCCCGGCCACGGCGATGGCGTGGTGACGGGCGAGGATCGGGGCGGCGTCGAGGAGGGGACGGGCGGCGGTCTCCTCGAGCAGGTCCGTGAGTATCAGGACGAAAGCGCGCTTGTTGTGAGCGATCGTGCGGAAGGCCAGCTCGAAGTCCGACTCCGCGGCCGTGGGTTCGAGGTCATGGATGGCAGTCACCACGACGTCGCCGCCGTCCCGGCGGGGAAGGAGGCGACGACGCAGCTTCGCATCGAACGCCACCAGGCCGACGCGGTCGCCCACCACGTCGGCAACGGAGGCAACCGCCGCCGCCGCGTCCACGGCCACGTCAAGACGGGTGCGTTCGGTCCCGTCACCCACCGGTGCGGCCATGAGCCGCCCGGTGTCCAGCAGCACGAGCACCTCGCGTTCCTGTTCGATCCGGTAGGTATTCGACATGGGCGTTCCCGTGCGGGCAGTGGCCCGCCAGTTCACCTGGCGGATGTCGTCGTCGGGGAGATACTCGCGGATGGACTCGAGCTCGGTACCGAGGCCCAGGGGGCCACGGCTGCGCCGGGAGGTCTCCCCGAACTTCCCGAGTCGCACCTCGGTGGCGATGCGCCGGGCAGCGGGCATGTCGGGATAAACCACCACCGGGGTCTCGCTGCCTGGTCTGTGATACCACCGGCCCAGGCCCAACGGACCATCGGCCACGGTGGCGGGGCGGGCCAGCACATGGCTGCCCCTCCTGACGGCGGTGACCGTGGCCGCGAGACCCCCCGGGCCCTCCTCAGGCTCGATCGTGACGTCCGGTGTGCCCACCATCTTCACTATCACGCCCACGTCCGGCTCAACATCCACGGCGAGAGTGGACGGGACACCCCGAGAGAGGATCGGCGGCACCGCCACCCGCACTTCGGGGAGCGACCGCACCAACCAGGCGTCGGCCGCGACCACCACCGTCACCATGACGAACACCACCACGGCCGCCCCCGGGGGGAGGATGAGTGCGGTGAGGGCAGCGGCGGACAGCACAGCGAGGCCGCGACGGGTGACGCTCATCGGGGAACGTCCACGTCGTCGAGGGCGGCGGCAACCGCATCGGCCGGGCGGTAGCGCTCCAGCTCGGCTTCAGGGCGGATGAGGATGCGGTGGGTGAGAACTCCCGGTGCCAGCCTCACCACGTCGTCGGGGGTGACGAAGTCACGGTCCGACAAACGGGCGAGAGCGCGGGCCGCCGAAAGGAGATGAACCGCTGCCCGTGGTGACGCTCCCAGCTCCACCGAAGGAAGCCGGCGGGTGTGCCGCACCAACGCGACGACGTATCCCGCCACCTCATCGCCCACGATCGTGTCGTCGACCTCGTCCCTCATCTCGAGGATCTCGGGCCCGGACGTGACGGCCTCGATGTCCTCGAGGCCCATTGGAGCCAGACCCGACCGACGCAGGGACAGCATCTCCTGCTCGTCGTCCTCACCGGGATACCCCACCGGCACCTTCATCAGGAACCGGTCCAGCTGCGCCTCCGGAAGGGGATAGGTGCCTTCGTACTCGATGGGGTTCTGGGTGGCCACCACCATGAAGGGCCGCGGCAGGGGACGTGACACGCCGTCGACGGTCACCTGCCCCTCCTCCATGGCTTCCAGCAGGGCTGCTTGGGTCTTGGGAGGAGTGCGGTTGATCTCGTCGGCCAGCAGGAGGCCGGTGAATATCGGACCCTGCCGGAACGAGAGTTCGCCACCGCGGAGGGTCATGGTCCCCGTCAGGTCGGAGGGAAGCATGTCGGGAGTGAACTGAGCCCTACCGAAGTGAATCCCCAGACCGCGGGCCACCGCCCGGGCCAGAAGCGTCTTGGCCGTGCCGGGGACTCCCTCGAGCAGGACGTGCCCGCCGACCAGGGCCGAGATCAAGAGGGCGTCGACGGTGGCGGTCTGGCCCCGGACGACGGTCGCCACAGCGGCATGGAGGTGGTCCCTCAGGTCGTTCATTCTCATTGGTTCTCCCTGTTCAGTGCGGCCAGGGCCCGGTCGGCGGCCACCAGTGTGTCATCGTCGCTGCCCGGACCGAACACGGCTTCGACCTCAGCTGGGTCGAGGGGGCCTGCACCAGTCGCCACCTCCGGCTCGGTCCGGGGTGCCCGCTCCTCGAGGCGGCGACGCACCTCGGAGCGGATCGTCTCGAGGGCGTCGGCCTTGGCGTTCGCCCGGGCCAGCATCCCCGCCACGGCCTCCAGGTAGAGCTCGCGTCCCGGCGGCATGCGGCGGCAGAGGTCGTGGGGAGGGCCCAGACGGCGGCCATACGCCACGAGACCCATCAGCGCCACCAGCCCGCCGAGTCCGAGAGCCAGGCGCCAGCGGTCGGGGAGCAGCGCCCACAAGCCGCCCTCCTCCCGGTAGCCATGCCGGTACTCGTCGAAGAGAACCCGGTCCTGCGGGCCGATCAGGGCCATCACGGTCACCGCCGCCTCATCGACGCCGATGCCCTGGTTGTGGACCGGGAACGAGTCGGCGATCCACACGAACCGCCCCTCTCCGACCGGGCGGGAAACCGCCACGACCGTTCCATCGTCGGCGATGACGACCGCCTGGTCCACCCCCGCAGGGTCGAGGGACCCGAAGCCCGATAGGGGCACGGTCTCCTCCCCGGAGATGCCCAGGCCGGCCGCCGGTGAGGCCGAATCCGAGCCTCGGGAGATCCAGCGGGGCGGGTCCGCCAGCAAACGATCCACCATCGTCGCCTGCCCGGCCACGATGAGGCGTCCTCCGGCCTGCAGATGGGCCTCCAGGGCGTTCAGCTCCGACGACGTGTAGTCGGCGCCGCCGACGTCGACGGTGACGACAGCCGTCCCGGGATCGAGTGAGACCTCGTCGAGAGGCCGGCGGCTCTGCACGACGCCGACGCCCAGCCTGTCGAGGGTTCCCGCCAGCGCCGCCGAGCCGGAGCGGGTGGTCACGAAGCTGGAGCCCCCGGGGCCCGACACTGCCCCTCCCCCCGCCACCGACGAGGCGACCACCACCACCACGTTCAGTGCCACCACACCGGCTCCCAACCACAGCAATGCCCGTCGGAGGCGTCTGCCCTGCTCGGTGATGGTGGTGGAGGGAGGAATCATCGGCGCGTTCGGGTGAGGAGGGAGGTGGTCAAGGCACGAACCAGGTCGGGATCGGCGGGTGTGGCCGGGCGCTCTCCGTAGACCACGGCGTCGAAGCGGGCGGCGACCCTCTCGAACTCCGGTGACCCGAGGTAGGCGGCGACCGTTCCCGATGTGGTTCCGGGACGGAGATCGATGAGCCCGGCTCGGTCGAGACGGATGAGCCCGGCGCGGAAGAGGAGCCTCATCGCTTCGGCATGATCGCCTCTGTCCTCGGCCGCCCCGGCGCGGACCTCGAGCTCGCCCGGATCCAAACCCCGGGCTTCATGGTGCTCGCGTCGGATCCGCTCGTCGATCCGACGGGCACGCCGCCTTCCCAGGTTGACGGTCACCATCGCCACGATCGCCGCCACGGCGCCCCCGACCAGGATCGCCATGATCACCGGCCCTCCCACATAGTCAGAAGCGGCCGTCATCCACTCGACCAGGCGAACCCAGGCTCTCTCCAACCACTCCACCAGGCGCGCCCACCAGGGCGAACCGAGGCGATACTTGGGCAAGGCGAGCTCCTCGGCTACCGCCCGTTCGATCTCATCGGGGGGCCAGGGTGAGGCCTGGGCCAGGGTCCCGAAGGTCGATGTGGTCATCGGTCGCCGGGAGACCCCAGACCGAACGGATCGTCGGGTGGGGGAGAAGCCGGGGCGGCGCCCTGTCCCTCGATACGCTCGAGGTCGGCTGCCATCAACTCGAGGTCGTAGCCCTCGGTGCGCACCCGAAGATCGAAATAGATGATCGTGACCATCGCCGCCAGGAACGGCGTGGCGATCACGGATACGAACACGGTCCCGATCACCGTGGGTATGAACGAGATCTGCTCACTGCCGAGCGCTCCCGCCACCGTCAAGACGGTGGTGAGCACCGAAACGATCTGGCTGACCACGAAATAGAGCAGGTAGGCGAGCAGCACGGCGCCGAGCACGGGCCAGAACCGGCCCCTGACCAGCCCGAAGGACCGACCCAGCGCCGACACCGGTCCCAGCTGCTCGGCCACCAGAGCCGCCGGGGAGACGGTCCATCTCGTGAAGAGGAACACGGCTGCCGCCACGCCTCCGGCGATGGCCACGAGGCCACCGAGTATGCCCACCGGGCCGATTTCGATCACCAGGAGAACCATCACCACCGCCGCGGCGATGGGAGGGAGGGCCGAACCGACCGAGACCAGTATCGTCGAGATGGTGAGAGGCAGGAAGCGCCTGGCGCCCGCCTTCAACGAAGAGATCCAGTCGGGCTGCTCTCCCTGGTAGACCCGAGCGAGCGCGGTGATCGACGAGCCCTGCACCAGGATGGAGCCGAGGAAGGAGAGCAGACCGGTTATGCCGAAGACCGTGTACAGCGGGATCAGGGGACCGATCACCTCGCCGGGGGTGGCCTCGGGGTCCTCCACGATCAGGGTGAACATGTCGACAGGCCCCACCGCCACGGTCCCGACGAGCTGGATCACGCCGATCGGCACGAGCACCACTGCAGAGATCTTGATCAGCGTCACGAAGTTGGTGCGGAACAGACGGATGGCACCGTCGACCATCTCGCCCACCCCCAGGGGTCGCAGATCTGGTCGGGCGCTGTCCATCGCGGGGGTACGGTAGCGCTTCCTGATGCCCGAGCTACCCGAGGTCGAAACCACCCGGCGCCATCTCGCCCCCGTGCTGGAGGGAGCGAGGATCGCCAGCGTCGAGCTGACCCGGGACCGGATGGCCCGCCGCAACATCCGACCCCTCGACGTGGTCGACCGTCTCCGAGGTCGGAGGGTGGGAAGGGTCGGGAGGCAGGGAAAGTTCCTCCGGATCGAGGTCGACGGCGACCTCACGTGGGTGATCCACCTGGGCATGTCCGGGCGCATTCGCATCGTGGACGCGGCCGCACCCGACGAGGCCCACACCCACTTCACCGTCGTCACCGACCGGGGGGATGAAGTCCGCCTCATCGACCCCCGCACGTTCGGGTTCGTGGCGGTCTTCACCCCCGACGAGCTGTCCGCCGACCCGTTCGCCCGGCTCGGGCCAGACGCCTGGGATTCGCCACCTTCGGCGCCCGACATGAGCCGGCGCCTGGCAGACAGGCTGGCCCCGATCAAGGCCATCCTGCTCGACCAGAGGATCCTGGCGGGCCTGGGCAACATCTACGCCGATGAGGTCCTGTTCCGGGCGGGAGTGCGTCCCGAACGTCCGGCGGGTTCGCTGAGCACCGGCGAGGTGGAGGCCCTCGTCCAGGCGATCCCGATCGTCCTCACAGCCGGTATCGCGATGGGCGGGACCTCGCTCGATGACCTCGCCTATCTCCTCCCCGACGGTCGCGCCGGCGACTTCCTCACGCGGCTGGCCGTCTACGGGCGGCCGGGAGAACCCTGTCCGGAATGCGGCACGCCGATCGAGCGGGTGGTGGTGGCGCAGCGCTCCAGTCACTTCTGCCCTTCTTGCCAGAGCTGACACACTGAGGCCGTGAAAGCCATCAACGCCTTCGTCTCGGGACGTGTCCAAGGGGTCACGTACCGGCAGAGCTGTCGCCAGGTCGGGCGGAGCCTGGGCCTGGTCGGGTGGGTGCGGAACCGCACCGACGGCCGGGTGGAAGTGTGGGCGCAGGGCGAAGCCGACGCCTGCGACCGTCTCGCCGACTGGTTGTGGACGGGGCCGCCGGCCGCCCGCGTGAGCGGTGTGGAGACCGACACCGTGGCGCCGGACCTGACGTTGCGCGACTTCTTCATCCATCCCGACCCGAGATGACACCGGACCATGGCAGGCGGCGCTGCTAGTCTCCCCGCATCTGCTCACACGCGTGTAATTCATGTACCTGAAGTCCCTCAAAGTCGTCGGTTTCAAGTCGTTCGCCGACCGGACCCGCCTGGAGCTGCGGCCCGGTGTCACGGTGGTGGTCGGCCCCAACGGCTCCGGGAAGTCGAATCTGGTGGACGCCGTCTCATGGGTGATGGGAACCCAGTCGACCAAGAGCCTCCGAACGCAGAAGATGGAGGATGTCGTCTTCGCCGGGACTGCCACCAGGCCGGCGCTGAATCGAGCGGAGGTGACGCTGGTCTTCGACAACGAAAGCAGGACCCTGCCCATCGACATCGACGAGGTGAGCTTGACCAGGCGTCTGTATCGGGACGGGTCCTCCGATTACGAGATGAACGGCGTTCCCTGTCGGTTGCTCGACATCCAGGAACTGCTGTCGGATTCGGGAGTGGGGCGGCACCAGCATGTCATCGTCGGGCAAGGACAGATCGAGACCGTCCTCAATTCCGGGCCCACCGACCACCGGGCTGTGATCGAGGAGGCGGCCGGTGTGCTCAAGCATCGCGGACGCAAGGACCGCGCCCTGCGACGCCTGGAGCGAACCGACGCCGATGTCCTGAGACTCCAGGACATCGCCGGCGAGATCACCCGGCAGATGCGACCGTTGAAGCGCCAGGCGAACGCCGCCGAGCAGGCAGCCGAGCTGGAAACCAGGATCCAGGAGCTGCGACTCTATTTGGGAGGTCAACGCCTTCGACGGCTGGACGAGCGATCGGCCGCCATCTCGGCTGAGCATGATCGCCTGACGGGATGGATCAACGACGGTGAGGCCGAGGTGGGCGAGCTCGCCTCGGCTCTGCACATCCTGACGGCGGAGGCCGGCCACGTGGGCGAGGCGCTGGACCGGGATACGGCGGCTGCTGCCCGTCTGGAGACAACGCTCGAGCGGATCCGGCGCAGTTCCTCGGTGGCCCACGAACGGTACCGGGCGGCGCAGGCACGTCGGGAGGGCGCCGACGAGAGACGACGGGACCTCGACGAGGAGCTGACGCTGCTGGATCGACAGGTGGTCGAAGTGGGCGCCGAGGTCGCAGAGGCCGAGGCGGCCGCCCACCGTCGGGAGCAACGTTTTCGTTCCCTCGAGGACGAGGCACGATCCCTCTTCGATCAGGGCAACCTGAGCCCCGAGGGGGCGCTGGCGGTGCTGCGCGGCGAGGTGCGCTCCATCGAAGGGGCGGAGGGACGCGACAGCCGTGAGCTGGAGCAAATCGACAGGAGGATGGCTGTCGTCGAGGCCCAGCTCCGAGACGACGAGGAGGAGACCGGGCGTGTCAAGGACGAGATCCACCGTCTCGACGAGCAGGCGACGGTCGGTCAGGCCGCCTACGAGCGAGCCCTCGCGGAGCGGAGATCCCGCCAGGAGCGCTGGGAAGCCATGGAAGACGCCCTGGGTGAAGCACGTCTGGCTTCTGCCTCGAGCCGGGCCCGTCTCGACGCCGTGTCGGCGGCGGGTTCGGTCGACCCCCGGGCGCGTGAGACCCTCGCCGCCACGTCCGGCCACCGGGGGACGCTCACGAGTCTCATGGACATTCCGTCCCGGTGGGTGGCGGCGGTGGATGCAGCCCTCGGACCGTGGGCCGGGTCGGCCGTCTTCGACGATCACGAATCCCTCGAGCGTGCCGTTGGCCTCCTCAAGTCGGGGGGATTCGGGGGTCTGGGAGCGGTGACGGCTTCCGGTGAGCGGGCGACAACGGCCCGTGATGCGGCGGCGGAGTTGGGCGTGGATGCGCTGGTGGATCTGGTGGGAGCCGCCCACGATGCAGAGTTGATGGAGAGCCTGATCGGTGATGTCCTGGCCGTGGAGGGCTGGTCGATGGCGCTGCGAATCGCGGCCCGCCACCCCCATCTGCGCGTGGTGACGCCGGAAGGCGATCTGGTGACCGTGAGCGGTGTGAGAGTCGGGCAACCGGACGGAGCCGGGCCGACGATGGTCGATGCGGCCGGGCGGGCACTGGAGGAGGCTGAGACGGAGCTGGCTCGCGTCACCTCGCTGCACACGTCGGCACGGAGGGACTTCGAGCACAGCCGCCAGCGGGAACGGGAGGCTCTCGAGGAGTTGGAGGCCGTCGAAGCGCGGCTGTCGGGCGCATCCGAGGCCCTGGGGCGGTTGACCCGCGGCCGGGCCAACCTGGAAGACGAGCTGCAGCGACTGGCCGAACGACGTCGGTCTCTGCGAGAAATCTCCGATGATCGTCGCGTGACCCTGCATCGGCTGCGGGCTCGTCTCACGGCCCTCGAGGGTGAGGAAGCCGAGCGGCAGCGGGCATGGGATGAGATGGAGGAGCGTCGGGCAGCTCTGGAGGCCGAGCGCGAGGGGGCCCGGGAGGCATGGCAGCAGGCGACGGCGGAGCTACGCGCCGCCCGGGAGCGGCTCCAGATCACCGAGCGGAGACGCCGGGACGTCGCCACCTCGCTGGAGGGCGATATGGCGGCTCCCGTGAGCGACGCCGAGCTGGAGCGCTTGGCGTTGATCGAGGAGTTGGGCCGTCGTGCCGGCGATGTCCTCTCCCGACGTCTGGGAGAGCTGCGGGATCGTCAGGCAGAGTGGCGGCGGAGGGCCGCAGCCACGGGGTCGCAGCGCGACGGTGTGAGGACCAGGCATGACGCCTCCCGAGCCCGTCTGGAGCAGGCCCGGAAGCGACTGGGGGAACTGGAGGTGGAGGCCACCGAGATTCGGGTCCGGCGCGAGGGCGTCGCCGAGGCGCTGCGCCGGGACGCCGACAGCGACGAGCACACCGCACTCGCCGCTCCCGCTCCCGACGTCGAAGACGACGACGACCTCGAAGCCGTGCTGGACGACATGACTGCCAGGTTCCGACGCATGGGCCCGGTGAACCCGCTCGCGGCCCACGAGTACGCCGAGCTGGCCGAGAGGCACACGTTCCTGACCGACCAGCTCGCCGACCTGGAGACGTCCCGCCAGGAGCTGCGCCGGGTCGTGAGTGCCCTCGACGAGGAGATCCAGACTCGGTTCCTGGCGGCATTCGAGGAGGTGGCCGCTGCCTACGAACAGCATTTCTCGGTTCTCTTTCCGGGCGGAGCCGGACGTTTGCGCCTCAGCGATCCCTCGGATCCGCTCGAGACCGGAGTGGAGATCCAGGCCCAGCCTCTCGGGAAGAAGGTGAGTGACCTGAGCCTGCTCTCGGGTGGTGAGAGGTCGCTGGCTGCGTTGGCGTTCCTGTTCGCCGTGTTCAAGGCACGACCCAGCCCGTTCTATCTCCTCGACGAGGTGGAAGCCGCACTGGACGATGCCAACCTGCGACGATTCCTCCGACTGATGGACGCGTTCCGTGCCGACGCCCAGCTCGTGATCGTGACCCACCAACAGCAGACGATGGAGGCAGCCGACGTCCTCTACGGAGTGACGATGGAGCCGGGTGGTTCGTCTCAGGTGGTGCGCAAGGAGGTAGTGGCGGTGGAAGACACCATCCAACGGACTGGCCGGGGGGCGGTGTCGGCGTAGAATCCTGGACGTGGATCCCCTCATCCTCCTTGTTGTCTCAGCCGGGCTGATCCTCCTGGTC
The DNA here is from genome assembly GCA_964617995.1 of uncultured Acidimicrobiaceae bacterium. Lineage (GTDB taxonomy): Bacteria > Actinomycetota > Acidimicrobiia > Spongiisociales > ZC4RG35 > CAZTXD01. Next base: position 14,390 of record CAZTXD010000001.1, on the reverse strand, counting down.
GTGGCGTCGGCGGTCGGGATGGCCGTTCGTCGTCGGAACGATCCCGCTGCAACGGTCCCGGCTCCTGCCGAGGCCGAGTCCACCCCGGCGGGTCTGGCCGGTCATGTGACGAGGGCGTCACAGTCTCTCGGCGGGGCCCTGCGAGGCGTTTTCTCACGACGCGAGATGGACGCGGCCTTCTGGGAGTCGATGGAGGAGGCTCTGATCGGGGCCGACTTGGGCCACCTGGCCGCCGCTGAGGTGGTAGCCCGGGTGAGACAGGAGAGACCCGCCACCACGGTGGAGGCACGGGCCGGGCTGCGGGCCCAGTTGATATCGGAGCTGGCGGGCCGCTATCGGGAGCTGGCTCTCGGGGAGAGAAAGCCGGCATTGATCCTGGTGGTGGGAGTCAACGGCACCGGCAAGACCACGACCATCGCCAAGCTGGCGAAGCGGCTCCAGGAAGACGGCCGGGTCCCGCTCCTCGGCGCCGCCGACACCTTTCGGGCTGCAGCCGATGCCCAGTTACGGGCCTGGGGCGACCGTCTGGATGTGGATGTGGTGGGAGGCCAGGAGGGCTCCGACCCTGCTTCGGTTGCGTTCGACGGCTACACGGCTGCCCGTGCGCGCGGCCGGGATGCGGTGATCGTCGACACTGCCGGTCGACTCCAGGCCAAGCACAATCTGATGGCCGAGCTCACCAAGATCAGGCGGGTGCTGGAGCGGGAGGCGGGAGGGATCGACGAGGTGTTGTTGGTCCTGGACGCCACCGGTGGTCAGAACGGTCTCGCCCAGGCCGAGGAATTCTCGAAGGCGGTCGACGTCACGGGGATCGTCCTGACCAAGCTCGACGGGACCGCCCGCGGTGGGATCGTCGTGGCGATAGAGCGCACCCTCGGAGTCCCCGTCAAGTTCGCAGGCGTTGGCGAAGGCGTCGACGACCTGGTGGAGTTCGACCCGGTCGAGTTCGTCGACGCGCTGCTGTCAGATGCGTGATCGAAACGACCTCGTCGCCCTCGCCCGGGAGGCCGCTGCCAATGCCTATGCGCCCTACTCGAAGTTCCGCGTGGGTGCGGCCGTGCTCTCCTCCGACGGTCTCACCTACACCGGCGCCAACGTGGAGAACGCCGCCTATCCATCCTCCAACTGCGCGGAGGCGACAGCCATCGCCCATGCCGTCTCCCAGGGAGTCCGCAAGGTCGACGCCGTGGCGGTGGCCTGCATCGACGCTCCCGGGCTGTCGGCCGCCTACCCGTGCGGCCGCTGCCGTCAGATCATGTCCGAATTCGGGGTCGACGAGATCCACGTGACCGCCGGATCGGGGTCGAAGGTCCGCACCCACACCCTCGAGGAGCTGCTACCGCACCCCTTCACGCTCTGAGGGTACTTGCCGTCACTGCGGCCAGGTGGGGCGGTTCTCCCTGCGGACGACGAATCGAAGGCCCGACCAGGTGTCGTCGATCGCCGCCACCTTGTTGTCGACCATCCCGGTCGGGAGGAACAGCTCCCGCATGAGATCCTCCGACAGGTCGGTGTGAACGCCGGAGGATCTCTTCGGCCATGCGACCCAGATCGCCCCCTCCGGAGGGATCCGTGACATGGCAGCGTGGAATCCTCTCTCGACAGCGGTTCGGGTGGTGGCGAATACCACGACCACATCGGCGCCTCGGTCGTCGTCATCCAACTCCACGGCGGCAGCCGGCAGCGGGGCCAGTAGTTCGTGGAAGCCCACTGGAGCATCCACCGTCCAGAAGGACGTACCCGGGCCGATACCCAGCTTCTTCGCCAGCGGGGTCGTGCTGTAGCCCGCCATGGACCCCCCTATCGGCTCTCCAGCGCCTCGATGAGCCGGGGAAGGACCTGGTGGACGTCGCCCACCACTCCCAGATCCGCGACAGAGAAGATCGGGGCGTCGGGGTCCTTGTTGATGGCGATGATGGTCTTGGAGTCCTTCATGCCCACCAGATGCTGCATGGCTCCGGAGATGCCGGCGGCTATGTAGACGTCGGGCTTGACCGTCTTGCCGGTCTGGCCCACCTGCTTGGCGTACGGAACCCATCCGGCGTCCACGATCGCCCGGGTGGCCCCGGTGGCGGCCCGGAGCGGCTTGGCCAGTCTCTCCACGAGCTCGTAGGCCTCCGGAGAGCCCAGTCCGCGGCCGCCGGAGACGATCACGGAAGCATCTGCGAGCTGGGGACCCTCTCTCTCCTCGGTGTGGCTTTCGATGACGGTGGCGGTGGAGGCCGCCGGGTCTCCCAGCTCGAGGGGCTCCACTTGCGGCGTGGTGGCCCCGCCGGGCTCCGCGGGGAACGACTTCGGCCGGACGATGACGATGAAGGGACGACCATCGGCGACCTCGGCGGTGGCGAGCTGGGTGCCACCGAAGATCTCGTGTGTGGTCGTCACCGCCGCGTCGGTGAGGGACACATCGGAGGCGTTCGAGAGCACCGATGTCCCCAATCTGGCCGCCAGCCGGCCGGCCACGTCGCGGTCGGTGTATGCCTGGCCGAACAGGATCAAGTCGGGTGCCCGGGGGGAAACGCGCTCGGCGATGGCCGCCGCCACCGGCCCCGATGGCAGAGCCTCGCCGGGGTCGGCGTGGAGAATGACCGAGGCCCCGTGGCTGGCCACGGTGGCGAAAGCGTCCTCGGAGCCGGCACCCACGTAGACGGCAGTCACGTTCCCGAGCTCCCTGGCCTTCGTCAAAAGCTCCAGCCCGATGGTCGACGGCCCCCCGCCTTCCTCCTCGACGAATACCCACACGTCTGCCATGTCAGATCACCTTCTTCCCTTCGAGCAGCTCGACGATTCGCAGGTGGGCCTCACCCTCGTCCTCGATCTTCGCGCCCGCCTGACGCTCGGGAGCGGGCTCGACTGCGGTCACACGCTGAACGAAGGAGATGTCGACGTCGAGGTCGGCGACGGTGAGGGATTCGACGTCCTTCTTCTTGGCGTCCATGATCCCCTTGAAGGTCGGGTAACGCGGCTCGACGACCCCGGCGGTGACGGAGATCACGGCCGGCAACGGAGATTCCACCACGTCGTATCCGGCGGCGGTCTGCCGGTGAATCCTGACCTTGCCGTCACCGGCGTCGACCCGGGTGGCGTAGGTGAGAGCCGGAGCGTCCAGGAGCTCGGCGATCATCTGGGGGATCACCCCGGCGTAGCCGTCGGTCGACTCGGTCCCGGCGATGACGAGGTCGTAGTCCAGGCGGGATATCACCGAGGCGAGTATCCGGGCGGTGGTGAGGGCGTCGGCGCCCTTCAGTGAGTCGTCGTCGACGACGACGGCCCGGTCCGCTCCCATGGCCAGCGCCTGGCGTATGCCTTGCAGCGATCCCGCCGGTCCCATCGTCACCAGTGTCACGCTGCCGTCGTGCTCTTGGGCGATCTGGAGGCCCATCTCCACTCCGTAACGGTCGGTGTCGTCGAGCACCTGCTCGGCGGGTCGCACCAGAAGGTGGCTGTCTGGATCGAGGCTGTAGGTGCCGGCGGGGTCGGGGATCTGCTTGGCGCAGACGACCACCTGCATACGGGGATCCTCCTTCGGAATCGGGACGGGCGGATGCTACCCCTGACCCATGCGTGTCCCGAAGCCGGCAACACCGTCGGGGCCTCAGGTGAGTCGTTCGTGGATGAGCGGTGGAGACGGGACGGCATCGTCGGAGATTTCCCAGGCCGACTCCGCCAGGCGGATCGCCTCGGAGATGTCTCCCGGGCGGTGTATGAGGGCAGCCAGAGGATCACCCGCCGCTACCTCGTCGCCCACTCTGGCACGAACCTCTATCCCCACCCCGTGATCGACGTCGTCTTCCTGTCGGAGGCGTCCTGCCCCCAGGCGCATGGCGGCCATGCCGACGGCACGGGCGTCGCAGCGCCGCACCCGCCCGCTGCGAGGGGCCGATATGACGGTCGACTCCGGCGCGCCCGGGAGCAGCCTCTGATCCTCGACGATGCGGGGGTCTCCACCCTGGGACTCGACCATGATGGCGAACCTCTCCAGAGCCTGGCCGCCGTCGATCGCGTCGACAACCCGCCGCTGGCCGTCGGCGATTCCTGCCAGGTCGAGCATCTCCGCCGCCAACGAGGTGGTGATCTCCCGGAGATCGTCGGGTCCCCCTCCCCGCAGGATCTCGATGGACTCGGCGATCTCGTTGGAGTTGCCGACCATCCTGCCGAGGGGCTGGCTCATGTCGGTGATCAGGGCTCTCACTTCGACTCGGTGGGACGTTCCGATGCCGATCATGGTCCGAGCCAGCTCCCGGGAACGTTCGATCTCGGTCATGAAGGCGCCCGAGCCGACCTTCACGTCGAGCACCAGCCCGTCGAGATCCTCGGCCAGCTTCTTCGACATGATCGACGACGAGATGAGGGGGATCGAAGGGACGGTTCCGGTGGCGTCCCGCAGTCCGTACAGCTTCCTGTCGGCGGGGACCAGGGCCGGGGTCTGTCCGGCCATCACGAAGCCGCATCGGTCGAGAACGGCGTGGAAGCGGACCGTGTCGAGCCGGGTGGTGAAGCCGGGAATGGACTCCAGCTTGTCGAGGGTGCCCCCGGTGTGGCCCAGGCCGCGACCCGACATCATCGGGACCGCCACCCCGCAGGCCGCGACGATCGGGGCCAGGGGAACGGAGACCTTGTCCCCCACCCCGCCGGTCGAGTGCTTGTCGACCTTGGGCATGGCGACATCCGACAGGTCCAGCACCTCTCCTGAGTGGAGCATGGCCGCCGTCCAGGCGGCCAACTCGTCGGGGTCGAGGCCCCGGATGAAGACCGCCATCGTCATCGCCGCCATCTGATAGTCGGGTACCGAACCCTCCGTGTATCCGCCGATGAGCCAGGCGATCTCCTCGTCGGTGAGGTGTCCGCCGTCGCGTTTGCGTTCGATGAGATCGACGGCGTTCACGGGCCGGCCCGCCCGGCGGGGAATGGGTGGGTCACCGTCGCCAGCCTATCGGCCGACACGACGGTTCCTCACGGTCACCCCCTCCGCCTCCAGCAGAGCGGCCTGGCGGAGAGCGTCGGGTGCCCGCAGCGTGCCGTCGGCGGCCACGACCCGCCACCACGGCACGTCGGCGGATGTCGATCTCAGGAACCTCCCGACCGCCCGGGCGGCGCCGGGGTGGCCGGCCTGTTCCGCCACCTCCCCGTAGGACACCACCTCACCGGGCTCGAGGGTCATGAGCACCGTCATGACTGCCCGGTCGAATGTCTCGCTCATCCCGTGTTGCGCATGCCGGCGGCGATGCCGTTGACGGTGAGCAGCAGCGCCCGCTGGAGTTGAGGATCGGGCTCGTCGGTGGCTCGGGCCCTGGCCAGCAGGGAAGCCTGGAGGTGGTTGATCGGGTCGAGGTAGGCGTCCCTCACCCGCAGGGTGCGGCCGAGCTGAGGGTTGGTCGACAGCAGGTCGTCCTGGCCGGTCAGCCTCAGGACCTCCGACACCGTCCTGTCGTACTCGTCCCTGATACGGTCGTGGATGTGGCGGTTCTCGGGTTCCACCAGGGTCTCCACGTATCGCCGGGAGATCTCCAGGTCCGTCTTGAACAGGGTCATCTCGACGTTGGAGAGGAAGGTCCGCAAGAACAGCCATTGACGGTGCATGCCGTCGAGAACCTCCCCGTATCCGGCTTCCCTGGCGGCCGCCAAACCGGCCCCGACCCCGAACCAGCCGGGGATGATCTGTCGGGACTGCGTCCAGCCGAACACCCACGGAATGGCGCGCAGATCGTCGAGGGACCCGCCTCCACCGGGACGCCGCGACGGGCGGGAGCCGATATTCATCTCCCCGAGTTCCTCCACCGGGGTCGAAGCCAGGAAGTAGGGCACAAGCGACGGGTCCTGCACCAGATCTCGGTAGGTGTCATATGAGGCTTGGGAGAACGCCTCCATCGCTTCGGTCCAACGATCCAGGACGTGCTTGGGCTGACGTGACACGCGGTGCATGAGAGAAGCCTCCAGGACCGAAGCCAGCGCCAGCTCGAGGTTGCGGGCGGCGAGTCGGGGCAGGCCGTACTTGTCCGACACCACCTCACCCTGCTCGGTGACCTTGAGGGGACCGTCGACCGTTCCGAACGGCTGGGCGAGGATCGCCTCGTGGGTCGGTCCTCCGCCCCGGCCGATGGTGCCTCCCCGACCGTGAAAGAGGCGAAGCCGGACGTCGTGATCGGAGGCGACGTTGCGCAGCGTCCTCTGAGCCTTGTAGATCTCCCATTGGGAGGTGGTGATACCACCCACCTTGTTGGAGTCCGAGTATCCGAGCATCACCTCCTGCACGCCCCCTCGCAGTTCCACGATCCGGCGGTACGCAGGCTCCGACAGGAGCTGATCCAGGAGCTCGCCGGCGTTGCGTAGGTCGGTGATCGTCTCCACGAGCGGAACGAAGCCGATCCGGGCGACAGCCTGATCGAGGTCGACGAGGCCCACCTCCCGGGCCAGGACCACGGCTTCGAGCACGTCGTCGGCCCCTTCGGTCATCGAGATGACGTACGACTCGATGACCGCCTCGCCGTATCGGTCCTGAGCAGTGCGGATCGCCCGGAAGGTATCCACGGTGCGAGCGGCGTTCTCCTCCAGGGCGGTGGTGGGGGAAGACAGGGGCCTGAGACTCTCGAGCTCGGAGGAGAGGAGCCGGAGACGACCTTTCCCGTCGAGGGCGTCGTAGTCGACATCGAGACGAGAGAAGAGCCGGCCGACGGCGTCGGCGTGGCGGCGGGAGTGCTCACGGACGTCCATGGTGGCGATGTGGAACCCGAACACGGCCAGGTTGCGCATCAGGCGCATGAGGACACCGTCGGCCACCAGTGCTCCCTGATGGGCGAGGAGGCTGCGACGCATGATGGCGAGGTCGGTCATCATCTCCGCCGGTCCTGCATAGTCGATTCCCGGAATATGCCGGGTTGCTTCCAGCACCCTCGTTCGGGTGTTGATGAGGCGCTGATGGACGTAGGCGCATTTGAGACGGTAGGGCTCGGAGGCGTTGAGCTTGCCGAACCGTTCCCACACGCCGGGGAGGTGGCGGCGGTCGGCTACCAGGGAATCCGCCAGCTCGGGGGTCGTCTCGCGGATCCTGTTGGAGGTCGACAGCTCTTCGGCGACCTTCTCGACTGCCGCTATCAGGTCACGCAACCCCCGGTCGTGCTGGAGCTCCAGCACCGCCAGGGTCACCTCGGGAGTGACCGACGGGTTGCCGTCGCGGTCGCCCCCGACCCACGTCCCGAACCGGATGGGTGCGGCGGGCGGGTCCGCTCCCAGCCGTTCGAGCTCCAGGGATATCTCCTCGCCCAGCGTGGGGAGGACGTCGGTGAACAATTGGTCGAAGTAGAAGACCATCGATCGGGCCTCGTCCATCGGTTCGGGTCGATCGAGGCGCAGCTCGTCGGTCTGCCAGATCTGATCGATCAGCTCCGCCACCCGTCTGTCGATGCGGTCTCTCACCTTGGGCGTGGCTCTCGGATCGAGCCGCTCGTCGATGAGGTCGGCGAGGGTCCGGAGCTTGGTGAGGATCGACCGGCGGGCCGCCTCAGTGGGGTGAGCCGTGAAGACCGGACGCAGCTCCAGACGTCTCAGCACCCCTGCGACGAGCTCGGGCTCGGGACTGGTCGCCTGGATCCGGTCGACTGTGGCCGACAAGGAGTGTTGCTGCTCGCCTCCGGCCAACTCCTCCACCCGGTGCACCTGCTCGGCCACGTTGGCGAGGTAGAAGTAGGCCGTGAACGCTCGCATGAGCTGGATGGTCTCGTCGAGGTCGAGGTCTCCCAACAGGGCGTCCAGGTCGCGGCCGGCAGCGGCGTCGTCCTCCCTGCGGATGCGCTTGGTGAGCGCCCTCACCTCCTCCACGAGATCCAGGAGACGCTGCCCGTGCTGGCGCGTCAGCGCCTCGCCCAGCTGGCTACCCAGACGGCGGATGTCGGAGCGGAGGGCCTCGTCGCGTTCCAGGTCGGTCACCCCCGAGACGTTACCGACCGGGAGACCACCTCGGTCAGGTGCCCACGTCCCGCCGGTCGAAGGAGAACGGCCCCGAGGATCAACATGACCCATCACCCACCGGCAGGCAGGAGGTCGCTGCCGGGTCGAATCCGTCTCTGAGAGTGGAGGTGACCTGCGGCGCCGGCCGGTTGGCGAGGTGAGCGAGAGACGGTGGCGACGCCCGTCAGCCAATCACCAGACGAACGTCGGTTCATGACATCTGCGCCCGAGGCCGGCTGTCCCCGCCGGGGTGTGGATTGGGAGGGAGGGGCCGGTACTGTTCCCCACGATGTTCGACGCATTGACGGAGCGATTCGAGACGATCTTCGCCGGGCTGCGGGGCAAGGGCAGGCTCTCGGAGGCGGATGTCGACTCCGCCTTGCGTGAGGTGCGGCTGGCGCTGCTCGAAGCTGATGTGAACGTGGAGGTCGTGAAGGGGTTTCTCTCCCGGGTGAGGGAACGGGCCCTCGACGCGGAGGTGTCGCGCAGCCTCACTCCCGGTCAGCAGGTGATCAAGATCGTCCACGAAGAGCTGGTGCGCATCCTGGGCGGCACCAACCCAGGCCTGGCCTCCGGCAGTACACCTCTGACGATCGTGATGGTGGGGCTGCAGGGTTCCGGGAAGACCACCACCGCCGGCAAGCTCGCCAAACACCTGATGGAAAAGGGCAAGCGCCCGCTGCTGGTGGCGGCCGATCTCCAGAGGCCTGCCGCCATCGATCAGCTGGAGACGTTGGCTCGCCGGGTCGGGGTCCCCGTCTATGTCGATCGCAGCTCCAAGGCGCCGCGGGTGGTGAGGGCGGCGTTGAAGGAGGCTGGTCGGACCGGAAGGGATGCCGTCGTCATAGACACGGCCGGGCGGCTGCAGATCGACGAGGCGTTGATGAGTGAGCTGAGGGATATATCGAAGGCGGCGCAGCCCGACGAGGTGTTGCTGGTGGTGGACGCCATGACGGGTCAGAACGCAGTCAACGTCGCCCGGGGGTTCCTGGACCACACCGAGCTCACGGGGCTCATCCTCTCCAAGCTCGACGGTGACGCCCGCGGAGGCGCTGTCATCTCAGTGAGGGAGGTCACGGGAGCACCCGTGAAGTTTGCCGGAGTGGGTGAGGGTTTGGGCGACCTGGAGCCCTTCCATCCCGACCGGATGGCGTCGCGGATCCTGGGTATGGGCGATGTGCTGACGCTGATCGAGAAGGCCGAGGCGAGCTTCGATGTCGTCGAGGCGGAGAAGGCGGCCGAGAGGCTGGTCAAGGGTGACTTCACGCTGGAGGACTTCCTCGACCAGTTCCAGCAGATGAAGCGAATGGGTCCCCTCCAGGACATCCTGGCGATGCTCCCCGGCGGGGGCGGAATGCTCAAGGGTGTCGAAGTGGACGATCGGGACGTCACCAGGGTCGAGGCGATCATCTACTCGATGACCCCCGAGGAACGGCGCAACCCCAAGATCATGACGGGAAGCCGGAAGCGGCGGATAGCCGCCGGATCGGGAACGAGACCTCAGGACGTCAACAACCTGCTGCGCCAGTTCGCGGACGCCCAGCGGATGATGAAGGGCCTCACCCGCAAGGGCATGGCCGGCTTGGGGGATCTCACCGGGGGAAAGGGCGGCTTCAGGAGGTGATGCCATGCCGGGCTGGGTACCCGGAGGGATTGGTTGCTATGCTTCCGCCCTCCCGGTCGGACCCGCTTGCTCGCTCCGTCGGCATCGACCGGGTTTCCCAGCACAGAGAATGAGGGCCGAGGCCGCCCGAATGAGCGAGACCGAGGACCCGGCATGAGAGGTGAGCAATGGCCGTGAAGATGAGGTTGATGCGGATGGGCAAGACGAAGTCGCCCTACTACCGCGTCGTCGTGATGGATGGGCGAGCTCCCAGGGATGGTCGCTACATCGATCTGATCGGGCGCTACGACCCCCGCCAGGAACCGTCGCTCATCGAGATCGACGCCGACAAAGCGGTCGACTGGCTGCGGAAGGGCGCCCAGCCGACCGAAGCGGTGAGCAAGTTGTTGGAGGCTTCCGGGGCTCTCACCGAATTCAAGGTGAAGGCCGGCAGGATCCACACGGTCGGCGGTCCCGCTCCGGCCGATGAATCGGAGAGTGAGCAACCGGAGCCGGAGGCCGACGCCACCGTCGCGGCCGCCACCGAAGAAGATGCCGCTGATGCCGCCACGGAGGAGGAGTAGGAGTGGCCAAGGGTGAGATAGTCGAACGGGTCGTCTCCTACGTGGTCAAAGAGATCGTCGACAACCCCGATCAGGTCAACGTGACCATCGTCGAACAAGGGCCCGATGAGGTCCTGGCCGAGGTCAGGACCGCCAAGGGGGACATGGGCCGCGTCATCGGGCGCCGGGGACGGGTGGCACGGGCCATCCGCGCCGTTGCCGGGGCGGCAGCCGACGAGGAAGGCATATCCGCTGACGTCGAGTTCGTCGACTGAGGACCACGACTCCGACCTGGTCCTGGTGGGCCGAATCGGTCGCCCCCACGGCCTGCGCGGCGCAGTTGTGGTGGAACCGGTCACCGACGAACCCGAGAAGCGGTTCGCGGTCGGCTCCAACCTGTTGACGAGCGAGGGATCCACACTCACCGTCGCCCGCTACGAGGCAACCGATCGGGCTCCGATCGTCACCTTCGTCGGCGTGGGGGACCGGACGGGGGCCGACCTCCTCCGGGGGAGCGAGTTGTTCATTCGGGTGGGCGAGCGTCGGCGCCTCGATGCAGACGAATTCTGGCCCGACGAGCTGGTGGGGATGGTGGTGGTGTCACCGTCGGGGGAGCCTCTGGGTGTCGTCTCAGACGTCGAGATCGGTGTCGGCCAGGACCGTCTCCTCATCGACACCCCCCGCGGCCAGGTTCCGCTTCCTTTCGTCGAGGAACTCGTCCCGGTAGTGGACTTACCGGCACGCCGGGTGGTGGCCGTCTTGCCGGAGGGTCTCAGCCGCTGAACGGAATGCCTGCAACGACCGATTCGTCGGCCGTGGTGATCCGCAGGTTGTCGTAGGGGGCCTCACCGATGGGGATCGTTACGTTGAATGCCCTCCAGCGATGCGCCTCCGATTCGAGGACGACAACGACATCGGAGACGGTAGCCTCTCCTCGGAGAACCGTCAGGGTGATCTCGTCGAGGTCTCCGATCGAGTAACCCGTCACGTCGAGTATGGGTTCGGCGACGGCCGCCGATCCGGGCTCGATCACGACCAACTCGGAACTGATCAGGGGGCTACCGATCTCGGGGGGACCACCGGATTGGAGCTCGATCTCGAGTCGAGCCGGGGATGTGAGCACCCGGGCCCGCGCCACGACGGGAGCATCGAGAACCAGATCGATGAAATGGAGGCCCTCGTCGTCGACGGGAACGAAGAGACGCTCCACCAGATCCTCCTCCAGCAACTGGTCCGCCACCACCGAGGAGGTCGCCTCCGTGTCCACCCGCACCACTCCCGCCGAGCGAAGCACCCGGGCCGTCATCGTAGGAGGGGTGGTGGCGGGCGCACCGTCATCGGTGGCGAAGGTGATCGTCACGAGCAGGCAGCCACCCGAAGTTCTCCACGTGATCCCGGCGATGCGGGTGGCGTCGGTGGTCGGACGGTTGAAACCGAGGAGGCGTCCGTCGGCGACCATGACATCCCCTTCCGGACAGCCGTCCTCCGACGCCGTGGTCTGAGCAGGAGCGGTCGTGACGGTGGTAGCGGGCAGCGGCTCTGTGGGGGTGGCCGTGGTGGGCGTCGGGGGTGGAGGCACCGTCGGGCCGGTATCGGTGCAGCCGACCAGGGCGGCCATCACGACCGCCACGAGCAGCCCGCGGGCCGGCAACGGCGTAAACACGACCGTCGGTGGGGTGCGGCCCGGGGGCAACGAGCCACGATTCGATGGATTGGCGATGTGTCGCAGCAATGCCGTTGGACCTACCTAGCGGGGTCACAGCGTACGTGCTCGAGTTCGGGTGCTCGTAGGCTGATGGGCATGAGGATCTCCCTCGTGACGATATTCCCTTCATATTTCACCGACCCCCTCCGGGTCGGGATAGTCGGCAGGGCTGCTTCGGAAGCGGTGGTGACCTTCGACGTCCACGACGTCCGGGACCACGGTCTCGGTCGTCATCGGCAGGTGGACGACACCCCCTACGGAGGGGGTCCGGGCATGGTCATGCGAGTCGAACCTCTCGATGCCACGCTGGCGCCGCTGGCGGCGTCACACCGGGTGCTGATGTCCCCGGCGGGTCGGCCGCTCGATCAGGCCACGGTGGACCGCCTCGCAAGTGTCGATCACCTGACCCTGGTGTGCGGTCGCTACGAGGGCGTCGATCAGCGAGTCATCGATCATCACATAGATGAGGAGATATCCGTGGGGGACTTCGTCATCGCCGGGGGAGAAGCAGCCGCCCTCGTGGTCGTCGAAGCCGTGGTGCGACTGCTTCCGGGGGTGGTCGGCAACCCCGACTCAACCGAGCAGGAGTCCTTCCGGCAGGGCCTCATCGAAGAGCCGGTCTACACGAAACCCGCCGAGTATCGGGGGTGGGCCGTACCGGATATCCTTCTTTCCGGCGACCACGCCCGCATCTCCGCCTGGCGGGAGGAGCAGCGACGGATCCGGACCCGCGAGCGCCGGGCGGACCTGTGGAGCGAGTTCGTAGGCCGATCGGAGACCTGATAGAATCGCCCGCGGCGTCCCGCACCGAGCGGCCCGTGGCCTTCCGAAACGTCCGACGAAGGTCGCCGACGCCACTCGAACCTCATCAATCCACCAGTCACGAGGCCGGCCAGCGGCGCCGACCGACGAGGAGTTCCGATGAACGACCTTCAACTCTTGGAGAACGCCCGGCTGCGCGACGAGGTGCCCGATTTCCGGGCGGGTGACGCAGTGAAGGTCCACGTGAGGGTGGTGGAGGGTGGACGTGAGCGCGTTCAGGTCTTCGAGGGCGTGGTCATCGCTCGCAACGGCAGCGGCTTGCGGGAGTCCTTCACCGTACGCAAGATCAGCTTCGGGGTGGGCGTGGAGCGTGTGTTCCCTATCCACGCTCCCATCATCGACAGGATCGAGGTCGTCCGCCGGGGGGATGTGCGGAAGGCCAAGCTGTACTACCTCCGAGACCGGGTCGGTAAGTCCGCCCGGATCAAGGAGAGGCGCGACTGATCGCCTCTGTCGACGACCAGCCGGTCCCGGAAGGCATCGAGCAGCCGAAGGGAAAGCCGCGGACACCTTTCTGGGTAGAGCTGCCCGGCCTGCTTCTCACGGCCCTGATCGTGGCAGTGTTGGTGAAGACCTTCCTCGTCCAGCCCTTTTACATCCCCTCGGAGTCGATGCTCCCCACCATCGCAGTGAACGACCGGGTGATGGTCAACAAGCTCGCCTATCGCTTCGGCGAGCCGCAACGAGGTGACATCGTCGTGTTCTTGAACCCGAACCTGACCGACGCCGAGCTGGAGGAGTCGATTCCGGAGGCAGTCATCCGGTCCGTCCTGGAGGCGGTGGGCGTTCGCACCCGTGGCCAGGACGACCTCATCAAGCGGGTGGTGGCGGTGGGAGGGGAGACCGTCACCATCGAGGGAGGTCGGTTGGAGGTCGACGGTGTGCTGCTGGACGAGTCCTACCTGGCGGCCGGCGGTGAGATGGGCGACTTCGGCCCAGTTACCGTGCCCGGCGGGCACGTCTTCGTGATGGGCGACAACCGGAACTCCAGTCTCGATTCGCGCCGGTTCGGCGCCATTCCCGTCAACGAGATCGTGGGTGAGGCTCTCATCCGCATCTGGCCGATGGACCGTATCGGTAGTCTCTGACAGTCGGGACAATGTCGTCGCCGTCTGCTAGAGAGGGCAAGACGAGATCGAGCAGGAGCACATGGAAGAAGACCTGGAGCGCTACGAGACCGAGTCGGAGCTGGCGATCTACAAGGAGTATCGCGATGTTCTCCCGCTGTTCAGGTATGTGGTGGAAACCGAACGACGCTTCTACCTGGCCAACGAGGTCGAGATCCACCGCCGCTCCGAAGGAGATTCCCTGTATTTCGAGGTCCTGATGCAGGACGCCTGGGTCTGGGACATGTTCCGACCCGCCCGGTTCCTCAAGGCGGTGAAGGTCATGAGCTTCAACGACATCAACGTGGAGGAACTGGACAAGCCCGAGCCGGCATGAACGACAGGAAACGCAGGGTGGGGGCAGCGGGGGAGCGCTTGGCCGCGGCTTTCCTGGCCGGTCACGGCGTGACGGTGGTGGGACGCAACGTGGAGATCGGAGGGGGTGAGCTCGACCTCCTTGCCATCGACGACGGCGAGAAGGTGGTGGTGGAGGTCAGATCTGTCACCGGCGCCTCCGATCCCCTCCAGGCCTTCGATCCGTCGAAGGCCTGGAAGGTGGGTCGCCTCGCCCGCCTGGCCGGAGCCGACCGCACCGACCTCGTGGCCGTCCGCCTGTCGCCGGAGGCGGCTGAGTTCCGCTGGGTAAA